>CAYTMB010000033.1:0-13625 GCA_964438465.1 uncultured Rhodovulum sp.
GCTTCGGCGCGGCGGTGGCGCTCGATGTGGCGAGCGTCTTCGTCTACGACGAGGCCCATGCCGGAACCGACGCCCAGCCGCTGGTCTCGCTCGGGCGGCTCGGCGCGCGCGAGCCGCGGGTGGCGGCGGCGATCCGGCTGATGGAGGCGGCGCTCGACCGGCCGCTGTCGAGTGCTGCGATCGCGCGGCGGGTCGGCGTCTCGGTGCGCCGGCTCGAGACGCTGTTCCGCCGCGCGCTCGGGGTCGGCCCGGGCGCCTACGGCGTGCAGCTGCGGCTGCAGGCGGCGCGCAGGATGGTGACCGACACCGACCTGCCGCTCGGCGAGGTGGCGCTGCGCACCGGCTTCGCCTCGGCCTCGTCCTTCGCCCACAGCTTCCGCCGCCACGCCGGACGCTCGGCCGGCGACCTGCGGCGGCGGGCGCGACAGGGCGGCGCGGCCGACTAGACGCGCATCTCTGCGCAGTCGACGCCGCGACTGTTTCTCTTATGAGACAGCTTCGGCCAACTTCGTCGTCGGGTTTCATTTAGCGTTCGGTCCTCTCGACGGCGGAATGCTAGCCTTTGTGCAGGCAAGACTGACAATCGAGCAGGACCGGCCGCCAAAGGCCGGCTCAGGCCCGCAAAGGAGCACTCGCATGGCGCAGGCAGGTTCAACCCGCATCCTCATGGCCGCGTCGGCGGCGCTGGCCCTTCTCGCCGGCGCCCCCGCCCTGGCGCAGGAGGCGACGACGGCCGACATCGACCGGCTGATGGCGGTGATCGAGACACAGCAGGCCCAGCTCGACGCCATGCGCGCCGAGCTCGACGCGATGAAGGCGCGCCCCGCGCCGGCGGCCCCCGTGGCGGTCGCGGCCGCGCCTGCGCCCGCCCTCGCGCCGGCGCCCGTCGCCGTCGCGGCGGCGCAGGACGGCCCGGGCGACGTCGACGACCGCTCCGAGGCGCAGATGGTCGAGGAGGGCTTCACCTGGCGCGACCAGAGCGGGCGCTCGCTGACGCTGTCGGGCCAGGTCAATCCGGCGTTCAACATCGTCGACGACGGCATGTCGACCGAGGTCTTCATCGTCGACAACGACAGCTCCAGCTCGCGGCTGCGCTTCGACGTCGACGCCCCGCTCGGCGAGACCGCGATGGGCGGCACGCTCGAGATCGGCGCGAGCCCGAACAACTCCAACAGCGTCTCGCAGCTCGAGCCGAACACCGACGCCAGCTTCGACGTGCGCAAGGCCGAGGTCAGCTTCCGCAACGACCGCTACGGCCGGCTGATGCTCGGCAAGGGCTCGAGCGCCGCCGACGACACCGCCGAATACGACATGACCCTGGTCGCCGGCTCGATCATGTACGCAGGCGTCGCCGACGTCGCCGGCGGCGTCTACTTCACCAACGGCGTCGAGGTCGGCGACACCCCGATCAACTTCGCCTTCTACGACTACGATCCCGGCGAGCTCGGCCGCATCCGCTACGACAGCCCGATGTTCGGGCCGCTGCAGGGCGCGGTGTCCTACGGCCAGGACGGCCAGTGGGCGGCGGCGCTGTCGCTCGGCGGCGACTATGGCGACTGGAGCGGCTGGACGGTCGGAAACTTCACCGGCCTCGCCGCGGCTTCGATCTACGACGACGACACCGACGGCGTCGATTATTCCTACGCCGCCTCGGCCTCGGTGCTGCACGATCCGACCGGCCTCAGCCTGACCCTGTCGACCGGCGGCCAGAAATACGACGAGGGGAGCGACCCGCGGAACCGCTACGTCAAGCTCGGCTGGGACACCACCTTCTGGCCGGACCTCGGCCCGACCGGCTTCGGCGTCGACTACACCAAGGGCGAGAACGTCAGCGGCGAGGGCGACGAGGGCAAGTCCTACGGGATCGCCGCGGTGCAGCAGATCGAGCGCTACGGCATCGACTTCTACACCCAGCTGCGCTGGTACGACCTCGACAGCGCCACCGAACCCGGCCTCAAGGACATCGTCGTCGGCACCTTCGGGACCAAGCTCACCTTCTAGGGCGCCCAGGGGGCCAGGGCGCGCTCAGGCGAAGGCGATCTGCACCTTCATCGCCTGCTCGCGCCGCGTCGCCAGCTCGAACGCCGCCACGGCGTCGTCGAGCGGCAGCGTGTGCGAGATCAGCGGCTTCACGTCGATCAGCCCGGCCTGCATCATCCGCACGGCCGTGCCGAACTCCTCGTGGAAGCGGAACGAGCCGCGCAGCTCCAGCTCCTTGGCGGTCAGCTGCTGCATCGGCACCGCCATGTCCCCGCCGAAGCCGAGCTGCACGATCACCCCGCGCGGCCGCATCGCCGCCACCCCGGCGGCCAGCGCCGGCGCCGCGCCCGAGCACTCGAACTGCACGTCGAAGCTGCCCTTGTCCGCGCCGTAGGCCGCCAGCGCCTCCGGCTCGCGCGCCATGTCGATCGCCCGGTCCGCCCCGACCCTGCGGGCGTAGTCCAGCGCGTTCGCGCTCAGGTCGGTCGCGACGATCTCCGCGGCGCCCGAGCGCCGCGCGACCAGGATCGCCAGCGCCCCGATCGGCCCGCAGCCGGTCACCAGCACCCGCTTGCCCAGCAGTTCGCCCGCCCGCCGCGCCCCGTGCAGCACCACCGACAGCGGCTCGGCCATCGCCGCCTCGCCGGCGCTCAGGCCCGCCGCCGTCACGCACTGGCCCGCCTCGACCACGATCTCCTCGCGGAACGCGCCCTGGATATGCGGGAACGGCATCGCCGAGCCGTAGAAGCGCATGTGGAGGCACTGGTTGCGCAGCCCCTCGGCGCAGAACCGGCAGCGCCCGCAGGGCCGCGACGGCAGGATCGCCACCAGGTCGCCGGCCGCCAGACCCTCGACGCCGGCGCCGAGCTCGGCGACGACGCCCGCCACCTCATGCCCGAGGATCATCGGCTCGCGCAGCCGCACCGCGCCGAACCCGCCGTGCAGGTAATAATGCAGGTCCGAGCCGCAGATCCCGCCGGTCGCCAGCTTCAGCCGCACCTCGCCCGGCCCCGGCGCCCCAGCCTCCCGGCTCTCGAGCCGCAGGTCCTTCGCGGAATGAACGACGATCGCGCGCATGACAGGCCTCACAGAACCGGGGTGAGGAGCGGGCGCCCCTCGAAATGCGCCTTCAGGTTGCCGAGCACCAGCGCGCCCATCGCCTTGCGCGTCTCGACCGTCGCCGATCCCTGATGCGGCTGCAACAGCACGTTCCCGAGCGCGGCGAAGCGCGGATCGAACGCCGGCTCGCCCTCGAACACGTCGAGCGCGGCGGCGCCCAGCGCGCCGCTCTCCAGCGCGTCGAGCAGCGCCGCCTCGTCGACGTTCGCCGCCCGGCTGACGTTAACCAAGAGCCCCTCCGGCCCCAGCGCCGCGATCACCTCGCGCCCGACGATGCCCCTGGTCGCCGCGCTCGCCGCCAGCGTGACGAACAGCACGTCGCTGTCGCGCGCCAGCGCCACCGGGTCCGGCTCGAAGCGCCAGTCCGCGGGCGCGTCCTTCGGCGCGGTGCTCGAATACGCGATCGGCATCCCGAACCCGACCAGCCGCCGCGCCACCGCCATCCCGATCCGGCCCAGCCCGAGGATCCCCGCGCGCCGGCCGGTCGCGCGCCGCTGCAGCGCAAAGCCGCCCTCGCGCGCCCAGGCCCCCGAGCGCGCCCAGGCGTCGGCCGCGACCACCGCCCGCATCTGCGCCAGCATCATCGCCACGGCGAGATCGGCGACGTCGTCGGTCAGCACGTCGGGCGTGTTGCTCACCGCGATCCCGCGCGCCCGCGCGGCGTCGAGATCGACGGCGTCGAAGCCCACGCCGTTGATCGCGATCACCTCGAGCGCCGGCAGGGCGGCGATCAGCGCGCCGCCCGCCCCGAGGTCCCCGCGGGTGGCGACGCCGCGGATCCGCGGCCCGACCTCGGCGAGGAACGCGGGCTTGTCCGCCGCCTCGTACAGCTTGTGCATCGTGAACGCCTCGGCCAGCGGCCCGTCGTCCCAGGCCGCATACGGTCCCGTCTGGAGGATATCCGGCCTGGCCATCTCGCGCGCCCCCGCTTGTTCGCCCCCTCGTTACCGACAGCGCGGGTCCGGTCGCAAGCAAAAAGCCCGCGCCCGGCGCGGCGCGCCGCGACCGGCTTGCGCGCCCGGGCGAACTGGTGTCCAAACGGAGGCGGACGGCGCAGCGGCGGGCGGCATGACACGGACGGTCTTCATCCTCAACGGCCCGAACCTGAACCTGCTCGGGGTCCGCCAGCCGGAGATCTACGGCCGCGAGACCCTCGCCGACATCGAGGCGGCCTGCCGCGCGCTCGGGGCCGAACTCGACCTCGCCGTGCGCTTCCACCAGTCGAACGCCGAGCACGAGCTGATCGGCTGGATCCACGAGGCGCGCACCGCCGCCTCCGGCATCGTCATCAACCCCGCCGCCTACACCCACACCTCGGTGGCGATCCGCGACGCGCTCGCAGCCTGCGACGGCGTGCCGATCATCGAGGTCCACCTGTCGAACGTGCATGCGCGCGAGGCCTTCCGCCACCATTCCTACGTCTCGCCCGTCGCCCGCGCGGTGATCGCCGGCTGCGGCCCGCAGGGCTACGACTTCGCGCTGCTGCGCCTCGCCCGACTGACGGAGGCCCGGCATGACCGCTGAGGCGCCGGTCTATCTCGTCACCGGCGCCGCGGGAAACCTCGGGCGCAGCACGCTGGCGGCGCTGGCGCGCCGCGGCGCGCGCCTCGCCGCCGCCGACCGCAGCGCCGCGCCCGGGGCCCCCTCCGACACGCTCTGGCTCGCCGACGCCGACTTCTTCGACCCGGCCGCCTGCGACGCGCTGGTCGCCGCGGTGATCGCGCGCTTCGGCCGGATCGACGGCGTCGCGCATGTCGTCGGCGGCTTCGCCACCGCCCCCGCCACCGAGGCTGCGCCCGGGCTGTGGGAACACATGTTCCGGCTCAACCTGCTCACGACGCTGAACGTGTTCCGCGCAGCACTGCCGCCGATGCGCGCCGCCGGGTCCGGCAGCCTCGTCGCCATCGGCGCCGCCGCGGCGCTGCGCGCGCCCGCCGGCTTCGGCCCCTACGCCGCCTCCAAGGCCGCGGTGCTGCGCCTGGTCGAGGCCTTCGCCGCCGAGGTCAAGGCCGAGGGCGTCCGGGTGAACGCCGTCCTGCCCGGCACGATGGACACGCCGCAGAACCGCGCCGCGATGCCCGGCGCCGATCCCGCGGCCTGGGTCCGCCCCGAGGAGGTCGCCGAGACCATCGCCTTCCTGCTCGACCCCGCCGCCTCCGCCGTCACCGGCGCGGCGCTGCCGGCCCCCGGCCGGACCTGAAAAGGCCGTCGGAAAAATCCCTTCCCGTTCAATGGCTTGAATTCCGTCCCACTGTGGGACGGCGCAGTCAGCCGCGCACCCGGACCATCTTCGGATCGTAGGGCGGCGCCAGGAACGCCGTCGCCGCCACGCGTTCGGTCGCGACCTCCAGCTCATAGTCGCCGCTCAGCACATAGTCCGCATCCACCCCGTCCGGATCGCGCACATAGCCGTAGCCCAGCGCCCGCCCGACCGTATGCCCCCAGCCGCCGCTCGACAGCCAGCCGACGCGGCGGCCGTTGCGGTAGATCGTCTCGCGCCCCAGCAGCACCACATCCCCGGCGACGGCGAACCCGGCCAGCAGCCGCGGCAAGGGCGCCGCCCGCTGCGCCTCCAGCGCCTCGCGCCCGAGGAACGGCGCATTCCCCCGCAGCTTCACCGCAAAACCCAGCCCCGCGACCAGCGGCGAATGATCCGGCCCGATATCCGCTCCCCAGGCGCGATAGCCCTTCTCCAGCCGCAGCGACTCGATCGCCCGGTATCCCGCATCGACCAGCCCGCGCTCCGCCCCCGCCGCCATCAGCGCGTCATAGACCGATCCCGCGAACTCGACCGGCACATGCAACTCCCAGCCGAGCTCGCCGACATAGGTCACCCGCAACGCGAACACTGGCGCCCCCGCGACCGACAGCCGCCGCAGCGTCCCGAACGGAAAGGCGGCGTTGGACACATCCTCCTCCGCCACCGGCGCGAGGATCTCCCGCGCCCGCGGCCCCATCAGCGACAGCACCGCATAACCCGAGGTGACGTCGACCAGCCGCGCCTCCAGGCCCGCGGGGATGTTGCGCCGGATCCAGTCGAAGTCGTGGGTGGCGAACCCGGTCCCGGTGACGATGTAATAGGCGTCCTCCGCCAGCCGCCCGATCGTCAGGTCGCATTCGATCCCGCCCCGCGCGTTCAGCATCTGGCTGTAGACCAGCCCGCCCGGCGCCCGGCTGACGTCGTTCGCCGCGATCCAGGACAGCGCCGCCTCGGCGTCGCGGCCCAGCATCATGAACTTCGCGAACGAGGTCTGGTCGAACAGCGCCGCGGCGCCGCGGCAGGCGCGATGCTCGCGCCCGACCGCCTCGAACCAGTTCGGCCGCCCGAAGCTGTGCCGGTCCTCGGGCGTCTCGCCCGGCCCCGCGAACCAGTTCGGCCGCTCCCAGCCGAGCTTCTCGCCGAAACAGGCGCCCCGCGCCGCCAGCCGGTCGTAGAGCGGCGACCGGCGCAGCGGCCGCCCCGAGCCGTATTCGTCGTGCGGCCAGGCCATCGCGTAATGCTTGGCGTAGGCCTCCAGCGTGCGCGTCCGCACCCAGGGCGTCGAGCGATGCGCGCGCCCGAACCGCCGGATGTCGACCGCCCACAGATCGTAGGGCGGCGCGCCGGTCGCGACCCATTCCGCCAGCGCCATGCCCGCCCCGCCGCCCGAGGCGATGCCGAAGGCGTTGAACCCGGCCCCGACGAAGAACCCCGCCACCTCCGGCGCCTCGCCGAGGATGAAATTGCCGTCCGGGGTGAAGCTCTCCGGGCCATTGACGAACGCCTTCACCCCGACCCGCTCCAGCGCCGGCACCCGCCCCAGCGCCAGCTGCATGATCGGCTCGAAATGCTCGAGGTCGTTCTCCAGCAACCGGAACGCGAAGTCCTCCGGCGGCCCGGCCTCGGCCCAGGGTTTCGGGTTCGCCTCGTAGCCGCCCATGATCAGCCCGCCGACCTCCTCCTTGTAATAGGTCAGCCGGTCGGGATCGCGCAGCGTCGGCAGGTCCGGGGTCACGCCCTCGATCCGCTCGGTGACCAGATACTGGTGCTGGACGCTGACCAGCGGCACGTTGACCCCCGCCATCGCCCCCAGCGCCCGCGCCCATTGCCCGGCGCAGTTCACCACCTTCTCGCAGGCGATGACGCCCGCGCCGGTCTCGACCCCCGTCACCCGGCCGTCCTCGACCCGCACGCCGGTCACCGCGACGCCCTCGCGGATCGTCACCCCCGCCCGCCGCGCGCCGCGCGCCAGCGCCTGCACGATGTCCGAGGGCGAGGCCTGCCCGTCGGTCGGCAGGAACGCCGCGCCGATCACGTCCTCGACGGTCATCAGCGGCCACAGCGCCTGCGCCTCGCGCGGCGACAGCAGCTGCATCTCCAGCCCGAACGAGCGTGCCGTGGTCGCCTGCCGGCGCACCTCGGTCCAGCGTTCCGGCGTGCAGGCGAGCCGCAGCCCGCCGTTGCGCTTCCACCCGGTCGCCAGCCCGGTCTCGGCCTCCAGCCGGTCGTAGAGCGCCACCGAATAGCCGAGCAGCTGGGTGATGTTCGCGTTCGAGCGCAGCTGGCCGACCAGCCCGGCCGCATGCCAGGTCGAGCCCGAGGACAGCTGGTGGCGCTCCAGCAGGATCACGTCGCTGATCCCCATCGCGCCGAGGTGGTAGGCGACCGAGGCGCCGACGATGCCGCCGCCGACGATCACGATCTTCACCGAAGCCGGCAGCTCGGTCATGGGTGCTCCAGTTCGAGAAAGTCCGACCAGGCCGTCTCGAACCGCGCCCGGTTCTCGGCGGTATAGGCCGCATAGTCGAAATCGAGGGTCGAATGCAGCTCCGAGACCATGCTCCACATCGTCTCGCGCAGCAGCGAGGCGGCGGTCATCGCCGCGAAGCGGCGGCGCATGTCGGCGTCCGGCGCACGCTCGAAATAGGCCGCCAGCAGCGCCTCGCGCAGGTCCGCGCCCATCCCGGCGTTGGACGCGAGGCCGCCGAGGTCGAAGGTCGGCGCGTTGAAGCCGGCATACTCCCAGTCGACCAGCCACAGCCGCGCGCCGTCGTCGAGGATGTTCGCGGGCAACAGGTCGTTGTGGCCGAACACGATCCGCACCGGCCCGACCGCCGCCTCCAGCCGCGCGGCCGAGGCGAGCAGCAGCGGCAGGTCGTCGCGATGCCGGCTCCGCGCCTCGCGCAGGCGGTGGCCGTAGTCGCGCAGCACCTGGAACACCCAGAACATCGGCGCCGGCCCGCGGAAATGCCACGGGATCTCGCGGTGGCAGCGGCGCACCAGCGTGACCAGCCGCCCGAGGTTCGCCGGATCGCGCACGTCCTCGGCGGTGAACGGGCGGGCCTCGATGAAGTCGAGCACCAGCGCGCCGGGCTCGGCGTGGCGCACCGCCGGCGACAGCCCGGCGGCATGGGCGGCGCGGCTGGCGGCGAGCTCGGCCGAGCGCAGGATGTTGTGCTCGGGGATGTCGCCGCCGATGCGCACCAGGAACCGCTTGCCCGCGTCCTCGACCACGAAGTTGAGGTTGGTGATGCCGCCCGCCAGCGGCTGCGGCTCGACCGGCCGCGACCAGATCGGCAGGGCGGCGGCGCGGCGCCGCGCGGCCTCGACGGCGTCGGTCATGGCGCCAGCCCCAGCCGCCGGCGCAGCCGCAGCGCGCCTTGGCTGGTCATCCGGTCGGCGATCATCGCGATCATCGCGATGCAGGCGCCGGCGACCAGCCCCTTGCCGACGTCGGCCTTGGTCAGCGCGACATAGACCTCCTGCCCGAGGTCGCGGGTGCCGACCAGCGCGGTGATCACCAGCATCGAGATCGCGAGCAGGATGGTCTGGTTCAGCCCCAGCAGGATCTCGGGCGCCGCCAGCGGCAGCCGCACCCGCAGCACCCGCTGCCAGGGGGTCGCGCCCATCGCCGTCGTCGCCTCGATCAGCTGCGGGTCGACCTCGCGCACCCCGAGTGCTGCGTAGCGGATCGCCGGCGCCACGGCGTAGAGCACGATGGCGATCATCGCGGTGAACTCGCCGACGCGGAACAGCATCACCACCGGGATCAGGTAGACGAAGGACGGCAGGGTCTGCAGCGTGTCGATCACCACCTGCGTCGCCCGCCACAGCCGCGGGCTCAGCCCCGCCGCGACCCCGATCGGCAGCCCGATCACCGTGGCGATCGCCACCGACACGCCGCACAGATAGACCGACACCATCGCCGGCCCCCAATAGCCGGTGAAGGCGATGAACAGGCAGAACCCCGCGGCGATCGCGGCGCGCCGCGCGCCGCCGATCCGCAGCATGGCGAAGCCGACGACGAAGGTCCCCCACCACCAGGGGATCGCCACCAGGAACCGCCGCACCGGCAGCAGCAGATGCGTCAGCACCGCGGTCTTGATCGCCTCGAACGTGTCGAAGAAATTCACGTTCAGCCAGCGGATCGCCTGCGACCAGAAATCGCTGGTCGAGACCTCCAGCCGCGGAGGATAGACCGCCACCGCCGGCACCGCGAGCCCGACCAGCCACAGCCCGACCGCCGCCGCCAGCGCGAACCAGGGCAGCCGGTCGCGCCGGGAGGCGCCCGCCCGCGGCGCCGCGGCGCGCAGCGCATAGGCCTGGCTCAGCCGGTCGAGCGCCACCGCCAGCACCACGATGGCCACGCCCGCCTCGACGCCGGCGCCGATGTCGAGCCGGCGCAGCGCGGTCAGCACGTCGTAGCCGAGCCCGCCCGCGCCGATCATCGAGGCGATGATCACCATGTTCAGCGACAGCATGATGACCTGGTTCACCCCCACCATCAGCGGCGCGCGCGCCACCGGCAGCATCACCCGCCAGACCAGCTGGCGCGGCGAGGCGCCCGCCATCCGCCCGAACTCGACGATCTCCTCGGGCACGCCGCGCAAGCTGAGCAGCGTCACCCGCACCATCGGCGGCATCGCATAGACGATGGTCGCGATCAGCGCCGCCACCGGCCCGAAGCCGAACAGGATCAGGATCGGCAGCAGATAGGCGAACACCGGCACCGTCTGCATCGCGTCGAGCAGCGGCGCCACCACGCGCTCCACCCCGCGCCGCCGCCAGGCCGCGATCCCGAGCAGCAGCCCGCCCGCGACGCCCAGCGGCACGGCGATGGCGATGGCCGACAGCGTGACCATCGCGCTGTGCCACTGGCCGAACACCGCCAGATAGCCGAGCGCGCCCGCCATCAGCAGCCCCAGCCCGAGACCGCCCGCATGCAGCCCGAGCAGCCCGCCCGCGATCAGCAGCCCCAGCCAGGGCAGCGGCGGCAGCAGCTGCACCGCCGCCGAGCCCTGCCCCGCGGTCAGCCCGGTCGAGAACAGCGCCGTCGCCGCCTGCAGCGGCGCGTCGAGCGCCGCCGCGATCC
The DNA here is from genome assembly GCA_964438465.1 of uncultured Rhodovulum sp. Lineage (GTDB taxonomy): Bacteria > Pseudomonadota > Alphaproteobacteria > Rhodobacterales > Rhodobacteraceae > Amaricoccus. The sequence continues at coordinate 10,452 of CAYTMB010000033.1, forward strand.
CGCGCGTGAGGTCGCGGAAGCTGAACAGCCCGAAGCCCGCGTCCGCGACCAGCCAGTCGGCGGCCTGCGAAATCCAGCGCGCGACCGGGATCCGGAACGGCGCCTCGGCCCAGGCCCCGGCCAGCGTCCCGCGCGGCAGATGCCCGAACCCGAGCGAGACCAGCGCGATCGCCGCCCAGACCAGCCAGCCGCCCGCGCCGGCGCGCATCGGCGCGGGCGCGACGGCGACGACGCTCATGGCCGCGCCTCCGCCCGGTCCCGCCGCGCATCCCGCTCCAGCAGCACCGCCATCACCTCGGCCCGGCCGACGACCCCGAGCGTGCGCCCGTCCTCGACCACGGCGAAGGGCCGGTCCGCGGCCTCCACCTCCCCGGCGAAATCCGCGACCTTGCGCGCCGCCGCGATCTCGCCGGCCACCGCGGCCCCGTCGCCCGGCCGCATGATCGCCCGCGCGCTCAGGATCCGCGCCCGCGGCGCGTCGCGGGTGAACTCGGCGACATAGCCGTCCGCCGGCGCCAGCAGCAGCTGCTCCGCGGTGCCCACCTGCACGATGCGGCCGTCGCGCATGATCGCGATGCGATCAGCCAGCCGCACCGCCTCGTCGAAGTCGTGGGTGATGAACACGATGGTCTTGTGCAGCAGCGCCTGCAGCCGCAGGAACTCGTTCTGCATCTCGCGGCGGATCAGCGGGTCGAGCGCCGAGAACGGCTCGTCGAGGAACCACACCTCCGGCCCCACCGCCAGCGAGCGCGCGATCCCCACCCGCTGCTGCTGGCCGCCCGACAGCTGGCGCGGCAGATGTCCCTCGCGGCCCTTCAGCCCGACCAGCGCGATCATCTCGCGCGCCCGCCGCTCGCGCTCGGCCCGCGCCACCCCCTGCAGCGACAGCGGAAAGCCGACGTTGTCGAGCACGCTCAGATGCGGCAGCAGCGCGAAATGCTGGAACACCATGCCCATCCGCTTGCGGCGCAGCTCGATCATCTCGCGGTCCGACATCGCGCGCAGGTCGCGGCCCTCGAACGCGATCGCGCCGGCGGTCGGCTCGATCAGCCGCGACAGGCAGCGCACCAGCGTCGACTTGCCCGAGCCCGACAGGCCCATGATGACGAAACACTCGCCCGCGGCGATGGCGAGATCGGCGTCGATCACCGCCGGCGTCAGCCCGGCGGCCTGGATCGCCGCGGCGCTGGCCGCCGGACCGGACCGGGCGACGAACGCCTCGGCGCCCGGCCCGTACAGCTTCCACAGGCCCCGGCAGGCCAGCTTGGCCTCGCCCGCCGCCATCGCGGCCATCCCCCGCTACGAAGGCGTCACTGGCCGATCCAGCCCTTCCAGCGGTCCGCGTTCGCCTCCATCCACTCGGCGACCACCGCCTCGACCGTCCCGCCCTCGAGGTCGACGCTGGCGATCATGTCGCCCATCTCCTCGTTGGTGACGTTGAACGCGGCGATCGCGGAATGCGCGGTCGGCCACTTGTCCTTCAGCCCCGACCAGGCCACCTTCCAGATCGGCCCGCGCGGCTTGGCGCAGTCATAGGCCAGATCCGGATTGATCCCCCAGGCCGGATCCTCGTAGCAGGCCGTCTCGTAGGGCGGAAACGCCACCCAGTCGCCCGCGTACTTGATCGGGGCCCAGTGCGGCGCATAGACCCACAGCAGGATCGGCGCCTCGCGCTGATAGGCGCTCTCCAGCTCGGCGAACAGCGCGGCGTCGGTGCCGGCGTGGATCACCTGGATCGGCAGGTCCAGCGCCTCGACCCGCTCGTCGTCGAACCCGCCCCAGGTCACCGGCCCGCCGAGATAGCGCCCGTCCGGCGCGGTCTCGGGCGTGGCGAAGGCCTCGGCGCAGGCCGGGTCCTTCAACGCCTCCCAGTCCGGCAGGCCGGGGCATTTTTCGACCATGTAGGCCGGATACCACCATTCCTCGATCGCGAGCATCCCGGTCTCGCCGAGGTTCTCGACCCCGCCGGAGGCCACCCCCTCGTCGAGCGCCTCGCGCCCCGTGGTCTCCCAGATCTCCATCGCCACATGCAGATCCCCGGTCTTCAGCCCGGCGAACTGCGCCAGATAGTCGGCCGGCACGTAGTCGACCGTCAGCCCGGCCTGCTGCAGCACCTCGCCCATGATCCGGGTTGTGATCAGCTGGCCGGTCCAGTCGTGCAGCGTCAGCTTGACCGGATCGGCGGAATCCTCGGCCCAGGCCGGCGACAGCGCCGCTCCGGCGACGGCGCAGGACGTCAGGATCGAACGCATCAGCATGTGCAGCCTCCCTGTCCGGACCCGATCGCGGCGTCTCCGCGGCCCGTCGGCCGAACCTCGCACCACAAACTGTCCGCAAGACTCCACAACAGGTCAACAGATTTCCACAACCTGGTTGCGCTCGGCGCGGATTCTGCGCAAGTTTCCAACAGGAGGGCGCGGTCATGACCAGCAGCCGGTGGCAATCCTCGATCCTCGAACAGCTGCGCGGGGCGCGGCGGCTCAGCATCGCAGCCCTTGCGAGCGAATTGAAGGTCTCGGGCGAAACCATCCGCCGCCACGTCCGCCCGCTGGTCGACGACGGCCTCATCACCCGCTCGCACGGCGAGGTCGCCCTCGCCGAAGCCGCCGACGAGCCGCCCTTCGCCCGCCGGATGCTGGCGCAGGCCGGGGCCAAGCGCGCCATCGCCGGCGCCGCCGCCGCGCGGGTGGCCGACGGCGCGACGCTGATGATCGACACCGGCTCGACCACGGCCTATGTCGCCGAGGCGCTGGTGCTGCGGCGCAACCTCACCGTCATCACCAACTCGATCGAGATCGCCCGCCGGCTGGTCGGGCGGAACGGCCACCGCGTCTATCTCGCCGGCGGCGAGATCCATCCCGACCTCGCGGCGATGGTCGGCCCCGACGCGCTGGCCTTCATCGGCCAGTTCCGCGCCGAGCTCGCGATCCTGTCGGTCGGCGCCATCGACCCGGAGCACGGCTATCTCGACTTCCACCTCGACGAGACCCGCATCGCCCAGGCGATGCTGATGGCCTCCCAGCAGGCCGTCGCGGTGGCGGACGCGACCAAGTTCGGCGCGCGCGCCGCGGTGCCGATCTGCGATTTCGACGCCATCGGCCGCCTCGTCACCGACTCGGCCCCGCCCCCAGCCATCGCCGAGCGCCTCGCCGCCGCCGGCGCCGAAGTCGTGGT
>CAYTMB010000034.1:0-6069 GCA_964438465.1 uncultured Rhodovulum sp.
CATGCTCGGCACCAGCCTCGCGATGGCGCCGGCGGTGCTGGTGGCGCAGGGCGCGACGGTGACCGATCTCGACGGGCCGCTGCTGCTGGCGCGGGACCGGGCGCATCCGCTGCGCTACGACGATCGGGGCGTGCATCCCGCGACGCCCGAGCTGTGGGGGTGAGGATGGGCCGCATCGTCTATGTGAACGGCGCCTATGTGCCGGAGGCGGACGCGAAGATCAGCGTGTTCGACCGCGGGTTCCTGTTCGCGGACGGGGTCTACGAGGTGACGGCGGTGCTCGACGGCAGGCTGGTCGACTTTCCCGCGCATCTGGCGCGGCTGCGCCGGTCGCTGGCCGCGATCGACATGCCGGCGCCGGTGGGGGACGATGAGCTGGAGGCGATCCACCGCGAGCTGCTGGCGCGCAACGGGCTCGTCGAGGGCATGATCTATCTGCAGGTGACGCGGGGCGCGGCGGACCGGGATTTCGTGTTTCCCGCCGTCGCGGCGCCGAGCCTGGTGCTGTTCACCCAGGCGCGCGCGGTCGCGGCGGCGGCCTCGGCGGCGACGGGGCTGAAGGTGATCACCGTGCCGGACATCCGCTGGGCGCGGCGCGACATCAAGACGGTGCAGCTGCTGGCGCCCTCGATGTGCAAGATGATGGCGAAGGCGGCCGGGGCGGACGACGCCTGGATGGTCGAGGACGGGCTGGTCACCGAGGGCAGCTCGAACAACGCCTGGATCGTGACGGCGGCGGGCGCCATCGTCACCCGCGGGCTGTCGGAGGCGATCCTGCACGGGATCACCCGGGCGGCGGTGCTGGACTACGCCCGCGAGGCGCAGATGAAGATCGAGGAGCGGGCGTTCACGCCGGAGGAGGCGAAGGCCGCGGCCGAGGCCTTCGTCACCTCGGCGACGACGCTGGTGACGGCGGTGGTCGAGATCGACGGCCAGGCGATCGGCGACGGCCGGCCGGGCCCGGTGGCGCGGCGGCTGCGCGAGATCTATATCGCGGAGAGCCTGCGGCGGGCGACCTGAGCGGCGGCGGAACGCGGGAGTCGCACGCGTGCGACACGCTTTATCGCGTTGGGATCAAAGAGTAATTTCCGACGGATTCACGTCTTGTCAACCGGGGTCAACCCGCCTCGCCGCGCCTTGGCGGCGCGGCGGTGCGGAACAGCCGGCCGCGCTCGGTGACGAGCACGATGGCGAGGGCGGCGAGGGCGAAGAGGGCGAAGCCGTTCGAGAGCGGACCGACCGTGCCGTCGAAATGCTGGCCGACATAGCCGCCGAGGATGGCGCCGAGCGCGGTGGTCAGCGCGCCGACGATCGACGAGGCGGTGCCGGCGATCCGGCCCATCGGCTCCATCGCGAGCGCGTTGAAGTTCGGCATGATCAGCCCGAAGCAGAACAGCGCGAGCGCGAACAGCACGATGAAGGCCGCGAGCGGCGGCGGGTTCATCGCCCGCGCGAGCGCGGCGAGCGCGAGGCCGGTGGCGAGAAAGCCGAACATCGCCGTGTGCGAGATCCGGCGCATGCCGACGCGGCCGACGATCCGGCTGTTGAGCAGCGAGGCGGCGGCCATGCCGACCGCGACGACGCCGAACGCCAGCGGAAACAGCCCGCCGAGCGCGTAGACCTCGACGAAGATCTGCTGCGCGGAGGTGACGTAGGCCATCAGCGATCCGAGCAGGCAGCCGACCGCGAGGCTGTAGCCGAGGGTCTGGCGGGTGGTCACGGTCTCGGCGATCGCGGCGCCGAGCCAGGCCAGCGACAGCGGCTCGCGCATCGCCGCCGTGCGGGTCTCGGGCAGGCGCAGCGCGGTCCAGGCCAGCAGCGCCAGCGAGGCGAGGCCGAGAAAGCCGAAGATCAGCCGCCAGCCGCCGGCGAGCATCAGGAGGCTGCCGAGGCCGGGCGCGATCACCGGCACGATGATGAACACCATCATCACGAAGGACATCACCTCGGCCATGCGCCGGCCGCCGTAGACGTCGCGCACCACCGCCATCGCCACCACCCGGGGCGCCGCGAGGGCGAGGCCCTGCAGGAACCGCGCGGCGAGCAGCGTGCCCAGGCTGTCCGCCGCCACCGCCGCGAAGCCGGCGACCGCGGCCGCCGCCAGCCCCGCGAACAGCACCGGGCGGCGGCCGAAGCGGTCCGACAGCGGGCCGTAGAACAGCTGGCCGATGGCGAAGCCGATCAGATAGGCGCTGACCACCAGCTGCTGGTCGTTGGCGCCGAGCACGGCGAGGTCGGCGCGGATCTGGTCGAGCGACGGCAGCATCATGTCGATCGACAGCGCCGTCATCGCCATCATGCCGGCGATGATCGCGACGAACTCGGGAAAGCGCGGCATCGCGCGCGCAGGATCGACCTGTTCGACGGGCGTCATCTGGGGGTCCATGCAAAGGGGCGCGCGCATTGCGCCGCGGTGCAGCATAACCGCGCCGCGCCGCGCTGGAAAGCCCGGAACTGAACGTCCCGGTTCAGTTTCCCTGCGGCCGCGGCAGCGGCGCGGTCAGGCAGCCGCTGGGCGCGTCGAAGTTCGGCGGCGTCCAGGGCGGCGCCTCGGCCGGGCGCTCGAAGGCGGCGCAGACGCGCACCGCGCCGGGTTCGGGATGGTCGAGCGGGTAGGCGGCGCCGGTCGCGGGGTCGACGAGCCCGGCGGCGCGGCCGGGCGCGAGGCAGGCGGGCGAGACCTCGGCGAGCGCGGCGGGGGCGGCCGGGGTCGCGCCGGCCCCGGCGTGGCAGGCCAGCGCCTCGGCGATGACCTGAAGATCGGCGTGCCGGCGCGCGTCGCGCTCGGCGCTGCGGCTTGCGGCCGGGCCGCCGACGGCGACGAGCCCCGCCACCGCGACCGCGGCGACCACGGCGCCGCTGAGGGCGACGACGCGGCGGGCGGCGGCGCGCCTCATGGCGCGTCGTCCGCGCGCAGCGCCGGCAGATAGATCGCGAGCGTCGCCGCAGCGATCGCCCCGACCACCGCGGCCTTGAGCAGGAAGCGCGGGGTCAGCTCGCCGCCGAGAAAGGCGGCGAGCACCGCGATCAGGTCGCCGAGGATCACCACCCCCGCGACGAACAGCGCCGCGGCGGTCAGCCAGCGCCCGACCGCCGCGCGCCGTGCGCCCGGATCGGCCTCGGCGTCGCGGGCGAGCGCGAGCGTGAGCCAGGCCCAGAGCGGCCAGGCGACGACGAGCGCCGCGACCGCCCAGCGCACGCCGCCGCCGAAGCCGTATCCGCCCGAAAGCGGGTCGGGGAAGGCGCGGTCGATCAGCGCGAAGGCGACGACGCCGAGCTGGACGCAGACGAGGCCGAGCGCGACGAAGAGCGCGCCGTGGCGCAGCGCGTCGCGCGGCGAGGATCCGGCGCGCGGGCGCGGGACCGGCGGCAGGCCGTCGGCCTCGGCCCATTCCGCGAGCCCGGCCTCGACCTCGCGCCCCGACCAGCCGGCCGCGCGCAGCGCCGCCGCGATGGCGTCGCGGCCCTGTCCGCGCGCCAGCGCCGCGCGCACGAACTCGGCGAGCGCCGGCGGCGCGCGCATCTAGCCGGCGGTCTCGGGGTGGCTGCGCGCAAGGGCGGCAAGGGCCGCCGGGTCCGCCTCGGTCTGGTGCGCGGCGGTCCAGTCGGCGTAGGGCATGCCGTAGACGATCTCGCGGGCTTCGTCCTTGGATATCGCGATCCCGCGCGCGGCGGCGGCCTCCTGGTACCAGCGGCTGAGGCAGTTGCGGCAGAAGCCGGCAAGGTTCATCAGGTCGATGTTCTGCACGTCGGTCCGCGCGCGCAGGTGGTCGCGCAGGGCGCGGAAGGCGGCGGCCTCGAGTTCGAGCGTGGTGCGCTCGTCGTGTGGGTCAACCATTGCGCGGCTCCTCGGTGGCGGCGATCACGTCGGTGAACATGGGCGCGAGGCGCTCGGCCCACAAGCGCTGGCCGGTCTCGGTGGAGATGAGATCCTGGCGCAGCTCGATCAGCACATGGCGCAGGCCGCGGTTGAGGCCGTGGCGGTTCATGGTGTCGCCTTCGAGCTGGCCGGAATAGGGCTGGTTGTCGCCGACGCAGAGGTCGGGCGCGGCGCGCAGCCGGTCGATCAGCGGCGCCGACAGCCGGTCGTCGTCGTGCCAGAGCACGCCGACATGCCAGGGCCGCGGCGCCCGGCTCATCAGCCGCGGGGTGAAGGAGTGGATCGCCACCAGCGCGGGCGGGCGGCCTTCGGCGAGGCGGGCGTCGATGGCGGCGTCGACGGCGGCGTGGAAGGGGCGGTGCCAGGCGTCGAGCCGGCGCGCGACCTCGTCCGGCGTGACGTGGCGGTTGGCGGGAACCACGCTGCCGTCGTAGAGCCGCATCACCAGCGTCGGATCGTCCTCGCCGCGGTTGGGGTCGATGACGAGCCGGGAGAAGCGGGTGAGGATCGCGGTGGCGTCCATCAGCCGGGCAAGCTCCAGCGTCACGCCGCGCGCGCCGATGTCGTAGGCGATGTGGCGGGCCATCCCGGCCTCGCCGATGCCGAGGTCGCCGCCGGCGACCGAGGCCGGGACCGCGTTCGAGGCGTGGTCGCAGATGAGCAGCGCGGCCGAGCGGCCGCGCGGATTGATGGTCTCGACGGGAGGATGATCCGGCATTGCCCGATCCTTAGGCGGCCGGCGCGCGGGGCGCCAGTGCGCGCGGACATTTTCGGGACCGTTCGGCATTAGAGGTTCCAAGCGGGGGGCGTTCGGCTATAACCGGCGCCGGAGCCACTGCCACGGAAAATCCCCCCATGACCCCGACCCGCCGCCAGCGCAACGTCAAGATCGTCGCGACCCTAGGGCCCGCCTCCGACACGATGGAGATGATCCGAGCGCTGTTTCTCGCCGGCGCGGACGTGTTCCGGCTCAACATGAGCCACGGCACCCAGGCCGACATCGCGCGCCGCCACGACCTGATCCGGCAGGTCGAGGACGAGGTGGGGCGGCCGATCGCGATCCTCGCCGACCTGCAGGGCCCCAAGCTGCGCTGCGGGGTGTTTGCGGGCGGGCCGGCGATGCTGGAGGCGGGCGCGCGGTTCCGGCTCGATCTCGACGCGGCCGAGGGCGACGCGACGCGGGTGAACCTGCCGCATCCGGAGATCTTCGCGGCGCTGGAGCCGGGGTCGACCCTGCTGGTCAACGACGGCAAGATCCGGCTGAAGGTGCTGGAGTGCTCGGAGAGCCACGCCGAGACCGAGGTGATCGTCGGCGGCGAGATCTCGAACCGCAAGGGCGTCAACGTGCCCGACGTGATCCTGCCGCTGGCGGCGCTGTCCAAGAAGGACCGCAGCGACCTCGAATTCGCCTGCGAGCTCGGCGTCGACTGGCTGGCGCTGAGCTTCGTGCAGCGCGCCGAGGACGTGATCGAGGCGCGCGAGCTGGCCAAGGGGCGGGCGGCGATCCTGTCGAAGATCGAGAAGCCGGCGGCGGTGACGGCCTTTGCCGAGATCCTCGAGGCCTCGGACGGGATCATGGTGGCGCGCGGCGACCTCGGGGTCGAGCTGCCGGTCTATTCGGTGCCGCCGATCCAGAAGCGGCTGACCCGCGCCTGCCGCGCCGTCGGCAAGCCGGTGATCGTGGCCACCCAGATGATGGAGAGCATGATCACCTCGCCGGTGCCGACCCGCGCCGAGGTCTCGGACGTGGCGACGGCGATCTACGAGGGCGCCGACGCGGTGATGCTGTCGGCCGAGAGCGCCGCGGGCGACTATCCGATCGAAGCCGTGAAGATGATGAACAACGTCGCGGAATCGGTCGAGGGCGACGAGATCTATCGCCAGGTGATCGAGGCGCAGCGCACGGTGGGGCGGTCCGGCGTGTCGGACGCGATCACGGTCGCGGCGCGCGAGGTGGCCGAGACGACGAAGGTGAAGGCGATCTGCTGCTTTTCGCATTCCGGCACCACCGCGCTGCTCGCCGCGCGCGAGCGGCCGCGGGTTCCGGTGATCGCGCTCACCCCGCTGGTGCGCTCGGCGCGGCGGCTGGCGCTGAGCTGGGGGCTGCATTGCGTGGTGGTGCCCGAGGTCGACCGCTTCAAGATGGCGGTGGTCTCGGCGGCGCGGGCGGCGCGCGACCACGGCTTCGC
>CAYTMB010000034.1:6169-13612 GCA_964438465.1 uncultured Rhodovulum sp.
GAAACGAAGAGCGCCCCCTCCGGGGGAAGAGGGGGCGCGTTATCCAGACGTAGGGTCTGAGGTTTGCAAGCAGCCGTCCGTTTGGACACCCCCATTTAGCGAGTCAAAGGTTACCAAAAGTTTAACGACGAGTGGTTAATTCAACTAAAAATTGTATCTCCGGGCCGGGCCGCGCCGTCAGCTCTGGCCCGGGCGGTTGAGCGCAAAGACCTCGCGCACCGCGGCGTAGTCGCGGTAGCCGAGCCGGGCGAGCGGCTGGTAGCGGGTGACGTCGACGCGGCCGTCGGCGAGCACGGCCTCGGCGATATGCACGCCGACCACCTCGCCGATCACCATCACGTTGGCGGGGCCGGGCAGGTCGATGATCCGCCAGGCGCGGCATTCCAGCGCGGCCGGGGCTTCGGCCACGCGCGGCGGGGCGACGACGCGGCTCGGCGCCGGCGCGAGGCCGGCGCGCAGGAACTCGTCCTCGCCGGCCGGGTAATGGCCGGAGGATGCGTTCATCTTGTCGCGCAGGGCGTAGGAGACGATGTTGGCGACGAATTCGCCGGTGGCGCGGATGTTGGCGACGGTGTCCTTGCCCTCGTCCAGCCCGATCTTGCGGCCGGTGCTGGAATACATCACCATCGGCGGGTCGTCGGCGATGGCGTTGAAGAAGCTGTAGGGCGCGAGGTTGACGCGGCCGTCCGGCGCGCGCGTCGAGATCCAGCCGATCGGGCGCGGCGCGACCAGCGCCTTGAACGGGTTGTGCGCGAGGCCGTGCGGGTCGAGGCCGGGTCGGTAGAACATGCGCGCCCTCGGTCCGTTTCCGCTTTGCGGCGAGCTTAGGGGCGTGTTAGGGGCCTGTCGAGCCGCCTGCGGCCCCACCCCGCGACCGTTCGCCGCCCATGTTCCGCATCTATCCCGAGACGCCGCGCGACGCCGCCGAGGTGGAGTTCCTCTTCGATCTCGCCTTTGCGCCCGGCCGCACCGCGCTGTCGTCCTACCGGCTGCGCGACGGGGTCGAGCCGGAGCCGGCGCTGTCGCTGGTGGCGCGCGACGACTACGACACGCTGGCCGGCGCGATCCGCTACTGGCGGGTGCGGGTCGGTCCCGCGGGGCATGCGGCGCTGCTGCTGGGGCCGGTGGCGGTGCATCCGACGCGGCAGGGCGAGGGCGTCGGCGCGCGGGTGATCGCGCAGAGCCTGTCGCTGGCCGGCGAGGCCGGCTGGACCCGGGTCATCCTGGTCGGCGACGCGCCATATTACGGCCGCTTCGGGTTTTCGCGGGCGCTGGCGGAGCGGCTGGACTTTCCGCCGCCGACCAACCCCGACCGGCTGCTGGCGCGCGCACTGGCGCCGGGGGCGTTCGACGGTGTGGAGGGGATGGTGCGGCGCTGGGAGGACTGATCCTCCCGGGCTGGAAAGGCGCGGCCGGGCGCCGCTGTCGCCGGCCGACCTGTGGCAGCACGGATCGGTCGGCCTGCAGAACGGCGAGGCGCGTCTCAGTCCGGCAGCGCGACCGGGCCGAGTTCCGCCCAGCGGTCGCCGGGGCCGGGGTTGTCGGCGGGCGCGCGACCGCCGAGATGGGTCATCACCCCCCAGACGGCGTTGAGCGAGGTCTGTACCGCGCCCTCGACCCAGGCGGGCGTCCAGCTGATGTCGTCGCCGGCGAGGAACAGGCCGCGCTGTTCGGGCGGGAGGGCCTCCTGCATGAAATGCCCGAACATCCGGTGGTTGTAGCGGTAGTGGCCGGGCAGCGCGCCCTTGAAGGCGCCGAGGAAGTTGGGGTCGGCCTCCCAGCTGACGGTGATCGGGTCGCCGATGATATGGCCGCGGATGTCGAGCGTGGGATAGATCTTCGCCAGCGCCGAGAGCGCGAGTTCGACCCGGCGCTCGACCGGGAAGGGCAGCATCTTGAGCGCGTCCGACATCCAGGAATAGGTGAGGCAGATCACCCCGGGCTTGTCGTCGCCGTTGTCGAACAGATAGGTGCCGCGGGTCAGCCGGTCGGTGAGCGTCATCGACATGGCCTGGCGGCCGGTGACCGGGTCGCGGTCCTTCCAGAACGGGCGGTCGACCATGACGAAGGTCTTGGAGGACTGCATGTAGCGGGTGCGGTCGAGCGCCATCCACATCTCGTGGGAGAACAGGTTCTCGTCGGTCTCGATGGCGGTGGTCAGCAACCAGGTCTGGCAGGTGGCGATCACCGCGTCGAAGGCCTCGGTGCGGCCCCACTGGTCGGTGACGGTGAGCCGGCCGCGGTCGTCGCGGAACAGCCGGCGCGCGCCCGGGCGGGTGGCGCGGTCGTTGAGCGACGCGAGCGTCGTGCCGGCGGGCCAGTGGACCATGTCTTCGGGGGAGCGCCGCCAGAGGCCCTGCGGCACCTGCTCGACGCCGCCGACCATGAAGCGCTGGTTCTCGTCGCATTCGGTGACGTTGACGCGCAGGATCTCCAGCATCGAGTTCGGGAAGTCGCTGTCCCAGCCGCCGGTGCCGAAGCCGACCTGGCCGAACACCTCGCGGTGGCGGAACGGCAGCTTCTGGAAGGCCGCCGAGGAGGCGACGAAGTCGTAGAAGGTGCGCTCGTCCCAGGCGGCGACGATCGGGTTCCAGATCTCCTTGACGCGGGCGGCGTCGCGGTTGCGGATCGCGTCCTTGAGCGCCGTGAAGTCGGCGCCGGCCTCCAGCGCGGCGTCGTAGGCGCGCGCCACCTCGCGGTAGAGCGGCGGCAGGTCGTCGAGGGTCTCGGCGTAGTGGGTCTCGCCGAACAGGTCGATCACGGTCGAGCCGGCGGCGGGGGTGAGCGGGTTCGGGAAGGGGCGGCTGTCGATGCCGAGCTTGTCGACGTAGTGGTAGAAGCCGGTCGAGCTGACCGGGAAGCGCATCCCGCCCAGCTCGGCGATCACGCCGTCGGTCCCCTCGAACGGCTGGCTGCGCAGCCGGCCGCCGAACTGGCCGCTCTCGTAGAGGATGGGATGCGCGCCCATCCGCATCAGCTCGTAGCCGGCCAGCACCCCGGCGATGCCGGCGCCGATGATCGCGACGCGGGCGCCGTGTTTCTCGGGCGGCAGCGATCCGAGGCCCGCCGGATGGGTGATCCAGTCGTCGAAGGCGTAGGGGAAGTCCGGGCCGAACATGGTGACGGGTCGGTCGGCGGTCTTGGTCATCGGCTTCCCTCGGGGTTGGCGAGCGGGGCGTAGAGGTCGGGGCGGCGGTCGGCGAGCTGGGTCGAGCGGGCGCGGCCGGCGGCGAGCGTGGCGCGGTCGAGGTCGGCGAAGATCATCTGCGGTACGCGCCCGGCGCGGGCTAGGTCGGCGCCGTCGGGGCCGCAGACGCAGGACAGGCCGACATAGTCGAACTCGCCCTCGGCGCCGCAATAGTTGGCGTAGGCGACATAGAGCGCGTTCTCCTCGGCGCGGGCGGGCACGAGGCGCAGCGCCACGCTGTCGAAGGGGGCCATGTTCGCGGTGGGGGCGAGGATCGCCTCGGCCCCGGCGAGCGCGAGCAGGCGGGCGGTCTCGGGGAACTCGATGTCGTAGCAGATCGCGAGGCCCAGCCGCCAGCCGTCGAGGGCGACGACGGGGGCGTAGCCGCTCCCGGCGGCGAACTGCGCGCGGTCGACGCCGCCGAACAGATGGGTCTTGGCGTAGGTGGCGAGGGTCGCGCCGCTGCGGTCGACGAGGCGGACGGCGTTGTGCGGCCGCTCGCCTTCGCCCCGGCGCGGGTAGCCCGCGACGATGGCGAGGCCGTGGCGGCGGGCGGCGCCGGCGAGGGCGTGGTCGAGCGCGCCGCCTTCGGGTCCGGCGGCGGCGGCGGCGGCTTCGGCGCCGATGTTGTAGCCGGTCAGCGCCATCTCGGGCAGGATCAGGATATCGGCGCCGCCCGCGGCGGCCGCGGCCGCCGCGCGGTCGAGCCAGGCGAGGCCCTCGGCGGGGCCGCCGGTCACCGGCGGGCGCTGGTCGAGGGCGAGACGCATCGCGGGCGCGCTTCTATTCGGCGGCGCGGGGCGGGCGGGCGGCGACTGCGCCGGCCGCGCCCTCGCGGCCGGGTTTCTCCAGCGGGCCGAGCCCGTCGAGATAGCCGCGGTCGCCGCGGGCGCGGTCGTAGACCGGGAAGTCGATGGCGCAGTCGCGGAAGCTCTTGAGCGGCTGGCCGAGGCCGAGCAGCCCGCGCTGGCGCTGGCGGCGGACCTGATCGAGGTCGAGCTCCAGCGGCATGAATGCCTCGTGGTTGCCGGCCTGGTGCAGCACCCGGCCGGCGGGGTCGACGATCATCGACTGGCCGTTGCCGCCGACCCCGAGGCCGTTCACGCTGACGATGTAGGACTGGAACATCGCGCCGGAGGCCTGGACGATGGCGAGATCGGCCGGGCGGTCGATGAAATTCGCCATCACCGGGTTGAGGATCACCTCGGCGCCCATCGCGGTCATCTGGCGCAACAGCTCGGGGAACCACATGTCATAGCAGATCGCCACGCCGAAGCGGCCGACGTCGGGCACGTCGAACACCACCACCTCGGAGCCCGGCGCCGAGGCCTCCTCGTAGGGCGCGAAGGGGAAGATCTTGCGGTAGCGCGCGACGACCTCGCCCGAGGGGTCGATCACCGGCGTGGTGTTGTAGAGCGCACCGTCGCGCTTCTCGAAATACGACCCGGCGACCAGCCACAGGCCGTGGCGCCGCGCCATCTCCTGACAGTCGGTCTCGAAGGCGCCGCCCATGGGCTGGGCGCTGGCCGGCGCGGGGCCGTGGGCGACGAGTTCGCTGAGCACGACCATCTGCACCCAGGGGTAGATGTGCATCAGCACGTCGAGGCGCTGGCGGATCGAGGCGGTGTTGTCCTGCATCCCGACATACATCTGGATGCCGGCGACGGCGAAGGGGGTCATGGCGCGAGTGTCCTTTCAGGGCGGTCCGGGGCCGGGGCGGCCGCGCCGGAGCGGGTGGGGGAGAGGGGCGGGGCCTCGACCGGGTCGCGGCCGTCGACGAAGCGGATGCGCCGCGCGGTCTCGACGAAGCCGTCGAGGCGCTGGCGGATCGGGGGGACGCCCGGCCAGGCGAGTTCGACCGTGCCGAGCGTCGGGCGGTAGATCGCGGTGTAGACGGTGCCGAACCCGGCGGCGTAGCCGCGCGAGTGCAGCGGGGCGGCGAGGAACCTGCCCCGCAGCGCCGCGGTGTCGTTGCGCCCGGAGGCGAGCGCCGCGCCGAGGAAGGCCGCGCGTTCCAGCGTGCGGCTCTCGCGGCCGTGGCGGGGCCATTCGACGCCGAGCTGGTGGTTGGTGGCGTGGCGGTCGGCGGTGACGATGGCGGGCCGGTCGGGGGCGAGCATCGCCGTGGCCGCGCGCCCCTGCCGGTCGATCAGCGTCAGGGTGTAGGACATGTGGCAGGGCAGGCCGCGCAGCGCCTCGAGCGCGTCGGGCGCATCACGGCAGGTCTCGAGCAGGTAGCGCAGGATCAGCGGCACGCCGAAGCCGGGGCCGACCGCGGGCCGGCCGCCGAAGGCGAGCGAGATCGCGAGCCCCGCGGCGTTCATGCCGTCGGCGAGGCCGGAGATGCCCTCGACCATGCCGGCGACGTCGCGCCCGAGCCAGGCCGAGCGCAACAGCGCGCCTTCGTTCAGCGAGGGGTCGAGGTCGTAGTTGCGGATCAGCGCCGGGCCGTCGTCGTCGATCAGCGCCGCCTGCGAGCAATGCAGCAGGTAGCGCGGCGGCGACCAGAAGGTCAGGAACCGCGCGGCGCGCGGGTCGCCGCCCGCAAGCTCGACCTGCTTCTCCCAGACCGGCGCAAGCTCCGGCATGAACCGGCGCAGCGCGCGTTCGGCGCGGCGGAGGTCGGCGGGGCCGCCGGCGCGGTCGCCGAGCCAGTCGGACCAGCCCGGCCAGCCGGCGCGGAACACGCTGGCCCATTTCGGTCCGGGCAGATCCTCCGACAGCGCGCGAAAGGTGACCTCCGCCACCGGGCGCGATGCCTGTCCGAGTTCGGGGTCAGTCTGCATGATGGCGAGAGTCCTCCGGCCGGGTCGGCAATGTCAATGATCCTGTGCGTCGCGCGACCGCCGCGCCCCGGATCGGCGTCGCCATCCGGCGAACCGCAACAACGCGGCGACCGGGCCCTGGTTGCATCGGCGCGCTTGACGCTGGCCGAGACCGCGCGCGATGCTCGGGCGCCCGGGCGAGGCGGGCGCGCAGCGCGGAGGGACGCCGATGACCGGACAGCGGCCGAAACTGAACGGCCTGAGCGAGATCTACCGCTATCTGCGGCGCAACGAGACGCCGGTCTATGCGGTCACCCCGATGCCGTTCAACCTGCTGGGGCTCGACCAATGGGTGGGCTCGCTCGAATTCGTCAACTATTTTGACATCTTCGAGGGCCGGCACCCGCGCTGTCTCCTGCCCTCGACCGTCGGCGCGCCCGAGTTCAAGTCGATGGAGGACGTGGCGAACTTCCTGATCGGCCATCCCGACTTCCGCGCGCATATCGCCGGCCGCCCGCGCGGCAAGGCGCTGTTCGTGATGTTCGACGAGGAGACCGAGGCGCTGGCCGGCGAGGTCGGCATCGACATCGCGCTGCCGCCCTACGCCCTGCGCAACCGGCTCGACAGCAAGATCGAGACCACGCGGCTCGGCAACGAGGCCGGGGTCGCCTCGGCGCCGAACGTGATGGGCCGCGCCACCAGCTACGCCGAGCTGACCGCGCTGGCGCAGGGCGCCGGGCTGGGCTCGGATCTCGTGGTGCAGACGCCCTACGGCGACAGCGGGCGGACGACCTTCTTCATCGGCGCCGAGGAGGACTGGGAGCGCTACGCGCCGAAGATGCGCGGCGAGGCGCTGAAGGTGATGCGGCGGATCAACCACCTGCCCGGCACCATCGAGGGCTGCGCCACCCGGCACGGCACGCTGGTCGGGCCGGTGATGACCGACATCACCGGCTTCGCCGAGATCACCCCCTACAAGGGCGGCTGGTGCGGCAACGACATGGCGCCCGACATCCTGCCGCCGGGCGTGCCGGAGAAGGTGCGCGAGATGACGCGCAGGTTCGGCGACCGGCTCTACGCCGAGGGCTACAAGGGCGTGTTCTGCCTCGACTTCCTGCTCGATACCGACACGAACGAGGTCTATCTCGGCGAGCTCAACCCGCGGATCAGCGGCGCGACGGCGCCGACCAACCTGATCACCTCGACCTATGGCGGCTGTCCGCTGTTCCTGTTCCACCTGCTCGAATATCTCGACGTCGACTGGGAGGTCGATATCGCGGCGGTGCAGGCGCGCTGGAACGACTACGACAACTGGACCCAGCTGGTCCTGAAGGCGACCGAGGACAAGGTCGAGCTGATCACCTCCGGACCGCGCTCGGGGATCTGGAAGATGGGGACCGACGGCGTGGTGCGCTTCCTGCGCCCGGCGCTGAACGTGACCTCGATCGGCGACGAGAGCGAGGCGTTCTACCTGCGGGTCTACGGCGCCGG
>CAYTMB010000035.1:0-13186 GCA_964438465.1 uncultured Rhodovulum sp.
CGCCGCGCCGGCGTCGTTCTCCCGCAGCATCGCCGTCACGGTCGCGCCGCCGCGCCGGCCGGGGTCGTCGGGGCGTCGAGGATGCCGGCGTCGATGCCGCGGATGTCGCGATGGCCGCAGAGCGCCATGGTGATGTCGAGCTCGTCGCGGATGATCTCCAGCGTGCGCGTCACCCCCGCCTTGCCGCCGGCGCCGAGGCCGTAGAGGAAGGGGCGGCCGATCCAGACGCCCTTCGCCCCCAGCGCCACCGCCTTCAGCACGTCCTGGCCGGAGCGCACGCCGCCGTCCATATGCACCTCGATCCGGCCCCGGACCGCGTCGACGATCCCGGGCAGGGCCGAGATCGAGGACCGGGCGCCGTCGAGCTGGCGGCCGCCGTGGTTCGAGACGATCAGCGCATCGGCGCCGCTTTCGGCGGCGAGGCGCGCGTCCTCGGGGTCGAGCACGCCCTTGAGGATCAGCTTGCCGCCCCAGCGGCTCTTGATCCATTCGACGTCGGCCCAGGACAGCCGCGGGTCGAACTGCTCCTTGGTCCAGGACGACAGCGACGACAGGTCGCCGACGTTGTCGGCGTGGCCGACGATGTTGCCGAAGCTGTGGCGCCTGGTCCGCGCCATGCCGAGGCACCAGCGCGGGCGCGTGGCGAGCTGCCAGACATGTTTCGGGGTCCATTTGGGCGGGGCGGAGAGGCCGTTGCGCAGGTCCTTGTGGCGCTGGCCGAGGATCTGGAGATCGAGCGTCAGCACCAGCGCCGAGCAGTTCGCCGCCCTGGCCCGGTCGATCAGCCGCTCGACGAAGCTTCGGTCGCGCATCACATAGAGCTGGAACCAGAACGGCCGGGTGGTGTTCGCCGCCACGTCCTCGATCGAGGCGATCGACATGGTGGAGAGGCAGAACGGCACGCCGAAGGCCTCGGCGGCCTGGGCCGCGAGGATCTCGCCGTCCGCATGCTGCATGCCGCAGAAGCCGGTGGGGGCGAGCGCGACCGGCATCGAGACCGGCTCGCCGACCATCTCGGTGGCGAGATTGCGGTCGGTCATGTCGACGAGCACCCGCTGGCGCAGCAGGATCCCGGCGAAGTCGGTCTCGTTGGCGCGGTAGGTGCCTTCGGTCCAGGCGCCGGAATCGGCATAGTCGAAGAACATCTTCGGGACGCGGCGGCGGGCGCGTTCCTTGAGATCGGCGATGGTGAGGGCGGTCTGGACCATGATGCAGGCTCCGGATGGGGCGACGGGCGGCTCAACGCCGATGCGCGCATGTCGACGTCTGCCCGACGCCGGGGTTCAGGCCGTTGGTGGGATCGGTCGAGCGGTTGAAGGTTTCTCTCGCGGTCATCTCGCTCGCCTCGCTGTTTCCTGTTGTCCGGAACCCGGGGAGGACTGCGCCTCCCCGGGTCCGCTTCGTCAAGGGGGCGCCGCCTTCCGATCTACGAAGCGAGCCACAATATGTCATGCGCGCGCTGTCCGGCATGCTGCGCAAGCGCGTCTTTCACAACCGCGAAAGGCTCTGCGCCCGCCCGGAGGTCCGCAGCGCGCCGCTCGACCAGCGCCGCGGGCGCCCCGCGGCTTCCGGGGCCTCGGGCCTCGTGGGCCGGTCTTGCATATCCTGGTCGCTTTTGATCTGATAAACAAATTCTGACGAAGGAGCCGCGTCGACATGACCGCTGTGGACGATCACCGCCGGCAGTCCGCGCGCGACGTGCTGGCCAGCATCCGCGACGCGGAGCCGGACATGACGCGCTCGCAGCGCAAGATCGCCCAGGCCATCCTCAAGGAGCCGCATATCTTCGTCGAGAAGCCGATCGAGGAGCTTGCGCCCTGGATCGGCGTCTCGGCCCCGACGGTCACGCGCTTCTGCCGCCTCGTCCATTGCAGCGGGCTGCGCGAGCTGCGGCTCAAGGTCATGGGCAGCATGCGGGTCGGCTCGCGCTATCTCGCGCCCGCGGATCCGCCCGACACGCTCGAAGGCGTGCGCGCCGAGTTGCTCGCCCGCGCCCAGGACGCCATCGCCGCGGCGGCGCGGCAGGCCGCGCCCGAGGCGATCGACCGCGCGCTGGACGCGATGCTTGCGGGCGGCGTGATCTACGCCTTCGGCAGCGGCGGCGTGTCGAGCTGGCTGGTCGACGAGGTGCAGAACCGGTTCTTCCGGCTCGGCCTGCGCGTCGTGCCCTGCCGGGACGGCATGATGTTCACCATGCTGGCCGCGACGCTGACCCGGGAGGACGTCGTGCTGTGCGTGTCGCTGGGCGGCGAGAACGGTCCGCTTCTGACGGCGGCGCAGATCGCGCGGGAATATGGCGCGACCACGATCGCGATCACCCCGGACGGCTCCACGCTCGCGAAGGGCGTCGACATCCTGCTGCCGTGTTTCGTGCGCGACGACGGCGACGTCCTCGGCCCGACCTCGAGCCGCTACGCCTTCCTGATGATGATCGACGTGCTCGCCTTCTCCGCCGCCATCCGGATCCGGCCGCGGGCGATGGAGAAGCTGCGCCGACTCAAGCAGCAGTTCGTGTCGGAGGTCGACGACGAGCTGGAGCGGCCGCTCTGCGACTGAGTTTGTGCTTTTCCGGATCATAATTCTGCCCGATCATTGTGCAGTGCAATAAATCGGCTCAAAAATGACTGAAAAAGCAAATATGCTGCTTGCCTGACGATCAGCCGCGAGTAAGCTGCCCCACATCGGTCAGGCGTCGGATCGGCGCGTCACGGAGGGGGTGAGATGAAAAGATCGCTGGAACAGTTCATGGCTTCGCGCCGCAGCGTGTTGCGCGGCGGCATCGCGCTCTCGGCGCTGGCCGCGGCGGGGGGGCGCGCCTTCGCGGCGCCCGCGGATCCGATCTCGTTCATCGGCTGGCAGTTCCAGCCGCAGATCGTCGAGGAGAATGTCGGCATCTTCTCCGGGCTCTATGACGAGAACGTCGCCTACGAACTCGTCAGCGGCGACTACCATCCGATCGTGGAGACCAAGCTGATCGGCGGGCAGAAGATCGACATGCTCTATGCCGAGGAGGACCGCGTCGCCCGCTGGCACGCCGCCGGCTGGACGCGCGATCTCGAAGGCCTGCCCGATGTCGAGGCGATCAAGGAGGGCATCTTCCCGGTCAGCCTCGATTCGCTGTCGCTGCCCGACGGCCGCTTCGCGGCCTTGCCGTATTATGCCGGCCATCTCGCCTTCGTCTTCAACGAGGAGGCGCTCACGCAGAACGGCATCGACGTGCCGACGAGCTACGACGCGCTGCTCGACGCCTGCCGCAAGCTCAAGACCGACGGCGTGTCGGACGCGCCGTTCAACGGCGCCTGGGGCCAGAAATGGCCGGAGCTGTCCTGGACGCTGTTCGGCGCCTGGTATTCCGAGGGCGCGAAGGTGTTCGACGACGACGGCGACTTCATCGACGAGCCGGCGCTGCGCAAGGTGCTGGAGACCTTCCGCACGCTGTACGCCGAGGGCCTCGTCACCCCCGACATCATGACCCTGCCGAACGAGGGCATTCCGGCCTTCGCCAGTGGCCGCCACGTCTTCCAGTTCATGCATGACTACAACCAGAAGGTCGTGAACGATCCGGAGTTCTCGCAGATCGCCGGCAAGGTCTCGAACGCGCTGATGCCCGGGGCGACGCAGTCCACCTTCGCCTGGACCGCGGTCTATCTGATGGGCGCCGAGCCGGTCGACGTCGACCGGGTCTGGAACCTGCTGCGCTTCTTCGGTGGCAAGGCGCAGGACGGCCAGTACCATGTCATCAAGCGCTGGGCGCTCGAATTCGGCCTCGGCTCGGCCTATCGCGAGATCATGGCCGATCCGGACGTCGTCGCGAGCTTCGGCCAGTGGCGCAACCTCGACGTCTCGAACCAGCAGCTCGAGAAGGCGACCGCGCGCAACATCTCCAAGACCATCTGGTTCCCGGAATGGGACCTGTTCATGATGCAGAACGTCCAGGAGTACATCCGCGGCGAGGGCGACACCGACGCCGTGGTCGGGCTGCTGACCGACAAGGTCGCGGAACTGAAAACCCAGTACGAATGATGGCGGGGGGGCGCATGCGCCCCCCAAAACCCGTCGGGGCCGCCGACGCTTCTCCCTTTCGGTGATCTAACGAGTCATGACGTCAACTCCGATCGATGACGCCCGCGTCCGCTCCGCCCCCGGCCGGCGGGCGCCGAGCGGCCCGCGGCCGCCGGCCTTCGCCTATCTGGCGGCTGCGCCGACCTTCCTGCTGGTGCTGCTCATCGTCGGCTTTCCGCTGGCGTATTCGATCTGGCTGGCGGTGCACCGCTCCAATCCGATCACCCGCAAGAACGCCTTCGTCGGCGTCGACAACTTCACCGCGGTTCTGGCCGATCCGTCGGTCTGGGCCGCGATCGGCCGCACCTGCTATTTCGCCGCCTTCGCCGTCGCCGGCACGACGCTGATCGGGCTCGGCATGGCGCTGCTGCTGAACCGGGTCTTTCCGGGGCGTGGGCTGCTGCGCTCGATCGTGCTCGTGCCCTGGGCGATGGCGCCGATTTCGATCGGGGTGCTGTGGTCGTTCATCTACGCCGGCGACATCGGCTCGCTGAACGGCCTGCTGTTCGATCTCGGCCTCGGCGGCTTCGCCACCGCCTGGCTCGGCGACGGCAGGCGGGCGCTGAACCTCGTCGCGCTGACGCATGTCTGGAACCAGGCGCCGCTGACCGCGCTGATCCTGCTCGCGGGGCTGCAGTCGATGCCGGCCAGCCTGCACAAGGCGGGGATGCTCGACGGCGCGGGCGCCTGGTCGCGGTTCGTGAACATCACGCTGCCCTGGCTGAAGCCGTCGCTGCTGTTCGCCACCATCATCGCCACGATCAACGCGCTGATGGCCTTCGACATCATCTGGATCATGACCCGCGGCGGCCCGGGGCAGGCGACGACGCTGCTGGCCTGGATCGGCTACGTCACCTCGTTCCAGTTCCTGCGCTTCGGCGAGGGCGCGGCGATCCTCTACCTGCTGACGGCGCTCAGCTTCGGGCTCGCGATCCTCTATGTGCTGGTGCTCGGCCCCAGGGTGCGCAAGGCCGCCGCCGCGACGCAGGCGGTCGCGGCCGACGACTTCGCGACCGCGGCCGGGCGCGCGCGCCACGCCATGGCGACGATCCCCCGCCCGGCGCCGCGCAGGAGCCTGTCGCCCGCGGTCCGGCGCCGGCTCGGCCGCGTCGGGCTCGGCCTCGGCGCGCTGACCATCCTGGTCTGGTCGGCGGCGCCGGTGCTGCTTCTGCTGATGATGAGCATCACGCCGGCCAGCGACCTGATCCGCACGCCGCCCTCGGTGGTCCCCTCGGGCTTCACCTTCGAGAACTTCCGCGCCGTGCTGCTGCCGCAGGCCGGGGCGGAGCAGACCACCTCGGTCCAGGCCCGGCGCGTGCCGCTGTCGCTGATGAACTCGACCATCGTCGGCGTCTCGGTGGTGATCGTCACCCTGCTGTTCGCGCCCTTCGCCGGCTATGTCTTCGCCCGCTATCCGCGCGCCCGGACCTTCCGCCTCGGCCTGTGGGGCCTGCTGCTGACCCGGATGGTGCCGGCGCTGACGCTCGTGCTGCCGTTCTTCGTGATCTACCGCGGCCTCGGGCTCATCGACACCCGAACCGGGCTGGTCATCGCCCAGCTGTCGATCCTGCTGCCGCTGACCGCCTGGATGATGAAGAGCACCTTCGAATCCGTGCCGATCAGCCTCGACCGCGCGGCGATGATCGACGGCTGCTCGCGCTTCACGATGATGTGGAAGGTGCTGCTGCCGGTCGTCCGCCCGGGCCTCGTCGCGGCCGCGATCTTCGGCTTCCTCGTCTCGTGGAACGAGTTCCTCTTCGCGATGATCCTGACCTCGACGCCGCATTCCCAGACGATACCCGTCGTGCTGTCGGGCTTCCTGCAACAGGCGCGCTTCTACGAATACGGGCCGATGTTCGCGGCCTCGGTGCTGTCGGTGCTGCCGCCGGTCATCATCGCCTTCGTCTTCCAGCGCTACCTGATCCAGGGCGCACTCGCCGGCGCCGTAAAGGGCTGACAAGGAACCGACACCCATGTCCTCGATCCAGATCGAAAGCGTCGTCAAGACGTACAACCAGTTCCCGGTCCTGCACGGCCTCGACCTCGAGATCGGCGACGGCGAGTTCATCTCCTTCCTCGGACCGTCGGGCTGCGGCAAGTCGACCCTGCTCTACTGCGTCGCCGGCCTCGAGGACATCACCGGCGGGCGCATCTGCTTCGACGGCGAGGACATCTCCAGCCGCGCCCCGCGCGACCGCAACGTCGCGCTGGTGTTCCAGGACTACGCGCTCTACCCGCACATGAGCGTGCGCGAGAACATCGCCTTTCCGCTGCGCCAGCAGGGCGTGGACGAGGCGACCATCGCCGCCCAGGTCGACTGGGCCGGCGAGATGCTCGGCGTCGCCAGCCTGCTCGACCGCGCCCCGGCCGACCTCTCCGGCGGCCAGCGCCAGCGCGTCGCCGTGGGCCGCGCCGTCGTGCGCAACCCCGCGGCGCTGCTGATGGACGAGCCGCTCTCGAACCTCGACGCCAGCCTGCGCGTGCACATGCGGACCGAGATCAAGCGCCTGCAGCGCGCGCTCGGCGTCACCGTGATCTTCGTGACGCACGACCAGGAGGAGGCGATGGTGATGTCCGACCGGATCGCCGTGATGGAGGGCGGACGGCTCCAGCAGTTCGCCGACCCGATGACCGTCTACCGCGCGCCGGCCAACCGCTTCGTCGCGGGCTTCATCGGCTCGCCGCGGATGAACTTCCTGCCCGGCGACGGCGTCGGCGGCTCGGCCGCGGTGACGGTCGGCGTCCGGCCGCACGACCTGACGCCCGGCGACGCCGCCGACGACGGGCGCTTTCGCATCGACGGCCAGCTCGTCCTGATCGAGCCGGCCGGCCATGTGCATTTCCTCGACGTCGAGGTCGGCGGCCAGATCGTCAAGGCGACGGTCCAGGAGCCGGACGGCCTCGCGCCCGGGGACATGGTGACGCTGCGCGCCCCGGCGCACCGCGTCTACCGCTTCGACGCCGAAACGGGCGCCGCGCTGACCAACCCATGAAGAAAGACCAGGATATGAGTTTCGATCTCGTTCTGCGGAATGCGCGGATCATCGACCCGTCGCAGTCCCTCGACGGCGTCATGGACGTCGCCTTCGCCGCCGGAAAGGTCGCGGCGATCGGCCCGAACCTGCCCGCCGCCGGGGCCGAGTCGCAGGACCTGTCGGGCCTGATCGTCACGCCCGGGCTGATCGACCTGCACACCCATGTCTACTGGGGCGGCACCTCGCTCGGGATCGACGCGGACGACTACGCCCGCGCCAGCGCGGTCACGACCAGCATCGACACCGGCAGCGCCGGGCCGGGCAACTACCCCGGCTTCCTGAAACATGTGATCCGGCCGTCCAGGGCGCGGATCCTCGTCTATCTCCACATCTCCTTCGCCGGGATCTACGGCTTCTCGCGCAACGTCATGGTCGGCGAGAGCCATGACCCGCGGCTGATGGCCGAACGCGACGCGGTCGCCGTGGCGCTGTCGGACCCCGAGCATATCGTCGGCATCAAGGTCCGGGTCGGAAAGAACGCCAGCGGCCCGACGCGGATCGCGCCGCTGATCAGCGCGCTGCAGGTCGCCGACGAGACCGGCCTGCCGCTGATGGCCCATATCGACGAGCCGCCGCCGTCCTACGAGGCGGTGGTCGACATGCTGCGGCCCGGCGACGTGCTGACGCACTGCTACCGCCCGTTCCCGAACTCGCCGCTGACGGGCGACGGCCGGGTCAAGGACGCGGTGCTGGCGGCGCGCGAGCGCGGGGTGATCTTCGACATCGGCCACGGCATGGGCTCGTTCGGCTGGAAGACCGCGCGCGGCATGATGGCGGCGGGCTTTCCGCCCGACGTGATCTCGTCGGACGTGCATGCGCTCTGCGTCGACGGCCCGGCCTTCGACCAGGTCACCACCATGTCGAAGTTCCTGCCGCTCGGCATGTCGCTGACCGAGATCGTCCGCGCCTCGACCGAGGCCCCGGCGAAGGCGATCCGCCGGACCGAGCTCGGCACGCTGAAGGTGGGTTCGCCCGGCGACGCCAGCGTGCTGTCGCTGAGGAAGGGCGTCTTCCCGCTGACGGACGTGCGCGGCGAGATCGTCACCGTCCCCGAGCGCATCTTCGCCGAGGGCTGCGTCATCGGCGGATCCTGGTTCCAGAAAACAGAGGCGGTACACGCATGAGCGAAGTCATGGATGCGGTCGGCGGCGACCTGATCACCGAGACCCCGGCCAACTACATCGACGGCGCCTGGGCGACCGAGCCGGAGACGATGCCGGCCGTCAACCCCGCGACCGGCGAGACCATCGCGCTGCTGCCCAGGAGCACCCGCGCCACCGCCGCGCGCGCCGTGGCCGCCGCCAACGCCGCCCAGCCGGCCTGGGGCGCCAGGACCGCCTGGGAACGCGCGGCGCTCTGCGTCCGCCTCGCCACCGCGATCGACGAGGCCGCCGAGCGCCTCGGCCGCGTGCTGTCGCTGGAGCAGGGCAAGCCGCTGGCGCAGGGCGTCGGCGAGGTGAAGAAGGCCGCCGACGGCTTCCGCATGGCCGCCGAGCAGGTGAAGTACCTCGGCGGCGAGACCCTGCCGGTGGAGACGCCGGGCATGCTGGTGATGACCCGCCGCCGGCCGCGCGGGGTCTACGCCGTGATCACGCCGTGGAACTTCCCGGTCAACATCCCGGTCGAGTACATCGCGCCGGCGCTCGCCACCGGCAACGCCGTGGTCTGGGCGCCGGCGCCGACCACCGCGCTGGTCGCGGTCGAGTTCATGCGGGTGCTGGCGGGCGCCGACCTGCCGCGCGGCCTCCTGAACCTCGTGGTCGGCGAGGGCGCGACCGTGGGCGACGAGATCGTCGCCCATCCCGGCACCCACGGCATCGGCTTCACCGGCTCCACCCTCACGGGGCGCCGCATCGCCGAGCGCGGCGCCGGCAAGCCGATGCTGCTCGAGCTTGGCGGCAACGGCCCGGTCATCGTCCGCGCCGACGCCGACCTGGCCAAGGCGGCGGCGGCGGCCGCGGGCGGCGCCTTCTTCAACTCCGGCCAGGTCTGCGCCGCGACGGGACGCGTGCTCGCCCATGCCAGCGTCGTCGACGAACTCGCCGAGCGCATGGTCGCCGTCGCCCGCGAGCAGGTCCTCGGCGACCCGTTCCACCAGGGCACGACGATGGGGCCGCTCAACAACCCCAAGGTGCTGGAGAAGATCGTCTCCCATGTCGACGCCGCCGTCGCCGCCGGGGCGAAGGTGCTGATCGGCGGCAAGAACCGCCCCGATCTCGGCGCGCTGTTCTACGAGGCGACGGTGATCCGCGACGTCACCCCCGACATGGCCATCGCCCGCGAGGAGACCTTCGGGCCGGTCGCGCCGATCATCGCCTGCGCCGACGACGACGAGCTGATGCGGGTGGCGACCGACACCAGCTACGGCCTGAGCATGGGCGTCTTCAGCGCCGACGTGCCGCGGGCGATCGCGATGGCGACCGAACTGTCGGCCGGCATCGTCAACGTCAACGGCTCCAGCACCTACTGGGAGATCCACCTGCCGTTCGGCGGCGGCGCCGGCTCCGTCAGCGGCCTCGGCCGCATCGGCGGCCGGCACACGCTCGAAGCCATGACCGACATCCGGATGATCTCCATCCCCCTCCCAGCCTGATCCCCAGCCGAAGGTCCGAAGGACAGATGAGCAAGGACGACAAGACCCCCGCCAGCGCGCCGCTCGCGCGCCTCCCCGCGCTGCTGCGCGACTTCGCCGACGTGATGCTGCCGGGGGCCGAGGGCTGGCCCTCCGGCGGCGAGGTCGGCGCGCAGTATCCGCTCGCCGAACGCCTGGTCGAGACCCTTGGTCCCGCCGCGCCGACCCGGCTCGCCACCGCGCTCATCGCGGCGGGCGCGCCGTTCGACGGCCTCGACGCCGCGGCGCGAACCGCCGTCGTCGCCGCCTTCGAGAAGGCCGAGCCCGGCTTCTTCGGCCGGGTCCGCGACCTGCTGTTTCTCGCCTATTACGAACACCCGGTCGTGGTCGCGGTGATCGACGCGAGCGGCCGCCCCTACAAGCTGCGCCCGCATCTCGAGGGCTACGACCTGCCGAAGTTCGACCTCGAACGCGACACGCCGCGCCACAACCGCGGCTTCCACGTCGCGACCGACGCCGTGCGACCCGTCGAGATCGCCGGCCTCGAGCTCGACACCCGCATCACCACTTCCTGGGGCGTGAACCGATGACCCGTATCGAATCCGTCGATGTCCTGATCATCGGCTCCGGCGCCACCGGCTCGCTCGCGGCGCTCACCCTCGCCCGGGGCGGCGCCGACGTGCTCTGCCTCGAACAGGGCGGCTGGGTCGAGCCCGGCGCCTTCGCCCACACCCATCTCGACTGGGCCTGGCAGCGCGCCAGCAACTGGAACCCCGACGTGATGCTGCGCAGCCACCCGGACGACTACCCGGTCGAGAGCGACAGCAGCCACCCGCTGATGTGGAACGCCGTCGGCGGCTCGACCAACGCCTATGGCGCGATCTGGCCGCGCTACCGCCCGTCGGACTTCCGCAAGGGCGACGAGCACGGCCTGCAGCCGAACTGGCCGATCACCTACGAGGATCTGGCGCCCTATTACGAGCGCGTCGATCGCCTGCTCGGGGTCAGCGGCCTGCACGGCGATCCGGCGATGCCCAGCCGCGCGCCCAGCCCGACCGGGCCGCTGCCCTTCACCAAGCCCGCCCGCACCCTGGCCGGCGCCTTCGACAAGCTCGGCTGGCACTGGTGGCCGGCCGAGGCGGGCGTGATCTCGGCCGACTACGACGGCCGGCCGGCCTGCAACAACTGCGGCCTGTGCAACGGCTGCCCGCGCGGCTCGATGAGCCTCTATTCGCAATCGGTCTGGCCCAAGGCGCTGGCCGCCGGCGCGAAACTGCGCACCCATTCGCGGGTGCTGCGCATCGAGACCGGGCGCGACGGCCGCGCCACCGGCGCGCAGGTGCGCGACCGCATCACCGGCGAGGTCTATTTCCAGCCCGCCGGCGTCGTCGTGCTCGCCGCCAACGGCGTCGGCACGCCGCGGCTGCTGCTCGCCTCGGACAACCTCGCCAACCAGTCCGGCATGGTCGGGCGCAACCTGCTGCACCACACCCTGGTCGCGGCGCAGTTCTGGGTCGAGGACCAGGTCGACGGCCAGATGGGCTACGTCGCCTCGGTGCTCAGCCGCGAGTTCGCCGAAACCGACGTCTCCCGCGGCTTCGTCAACGGCTTCAACTTCAACTGCCTGACCTCGGCGCCTTCGGCCGGCGAGCTCGCGACCGGCTGGCTCAGCGGCACGCGCGCGCCCTGGGGCGCCGGCCACCACGACTGGTTCGACCGCCGCTTCGGCCATTCCATCGGCCTCTTCGCCATCGGCGACGACCTGCCGAACCCGGAGAACCGGGTCTTTCTCGACGACAGGCTGCGCGACGCCGACGGCGTGCCGGTGATCCGGATGCACTACGAGCCGGGCGAGAACGACCGCAGGATGATGAACTACATGCTCGACCGCCTCGCGGACGTCGCCTCGGCCGCCGGCGCCTTCGACGTCGCCTTCCAGGACTACCGCGACGCCGACGGCGTCTACCGCACCCCGGCCTGGCACATGATCGGCACCTGCCGGATGGGCGACGATCCCGAAACCTCGGTGGTCAACAAGCACCACCAGAGCTGGGACGTGCCGAACCTCATCATCATGGACGGCAGCGTGCTCGCCACCGGCGGCGTGGTGAACCCGACGCCGACGATCTCCGCGCTGGCGCTGCGCGCCTCCGAGCACCTGCGCGACAATCTCGCCGAGATCAGCGCCGGGGGCAGGTCGGTCGCGGCTTGAGCGAAACCCTCGTCATCGGCGCCGGCTTCGTCGGCGTCTCCATCGCGATCCATCTCGCGTTGCGGGGCCGCACCGTCACCCTTGTCGACAAGGGGCCGCCGGGCGCCGGCGCCTCCTTCGGCAACGCCGGCGTGATCCAGCGCGAGGCGGTCTCGCCCTACGCCTTCCCGCGCGCCCCCGTCCGGCTCGCCCGGGCGCTGCTGCGCCGCGGGGCCGATATCAGCTATCACCCCGCCGCGCTGCCGGCGGCGGCGGGCGCGCTCGCGCGCTACTGGTGGCACTCGGCGCCGGCGCGCCACGCGCGCATCTCGCAGGCCTACGCCAGCCTGATCGCCCACAGCCTCGACGAGCACGCCCGGCTCGTCGATCTCGCCGGCGCGGATCGCCTGATCCGCAAGGACGGCTGGTATGACGCCTATCGCGGCGAGGCCGCCTTCGCCGCCGACCGCGCGCTCGCCGAAGCCGCCGCCCGCGACCACGGGATCGGCTTTCGCGCCCTCGACGGCGGCGCCCTCGCGCGGCTCGAGCCGCATCTGCGACAGCGCATGGCGGGCGCGATCCACTGGACCGACCCCTGGACCGTCGTCGAGCCCGGCGCGCTCGTCCTCGCCTACGCCGCGGCCTTCGAGCGCCTCGGCGGCCGCATCCTGCGCGCCGAGACCGGCGCGCCCGAACGAAGCGGCGCCGGCTGGCGGGTTCCGCTCGCGGGCGCCGCGCCGCTCGAAGCGCAGGAGGTCGTGCTCGCGACCGGGGCCTGGAGCGGCGGGATCGTGCGCGCGCTCGGCTACCGGATGCCGCTGTTCGTCAAGCGCGGATATCACATGCACTACGGCGCCGATCCGGCGAAGCCGCTCCACAACTGGATCGCCGATGTCGAGACCGGGTTCCTGCTGGCGCCGATGCGCCGCGGCGTCCGCCTGACCACCGGCGCCGAGCTTGCGCGGCTCGACGCCCCGGCGACGCCGGTGCAGCTCGGCCGCGCCGAGGCCGTCGCGCGCAGGCTGTTCCCGCTCGGCGCGCGGCTCGAACCCGAGGCCTGGCTCGGCGGGCGCCCCTGCGTCGCCGACATGCTGCCGGTGATCGGCCCCGCGCCGCGCGACCCCGGCCTGTGGTTCGCCTTCGGCCACGGCCACCAGGGCCTGACCCTCGGCCCGGTCACCGGCCGGCTCTTGGCCGAGATGATGACGGGCGAGGCGCCTTTCGTCGACCCGCGGCCCTTCGCGGCCTCGCGGTTCGCCTGAGTCATTTCGGCTCCAGCTGATCGCCTCGGAGCTGGCCCGGACCTGGATGAGGCTGGAGCGCGCG
>CAYTMB010000036.1:0-13004 GCA_964438465.1 uncultured Rhodovulum sp.
GAGCGGCACACGCCGGGCGCGGTGCGGCTGTCGGTGCGCGGCCTGCGCACGCCGCGCAATCCCGAGGCGCCGAACGCGATCACGCTGGACGGCGTCGATCTCGAGCTGAAGGCCGGCGAGATCCTCGGCCTCGCCGGCCTGGTCGGCTCCGGCCGCACCGAACTCGCCCGGGCGATCTTCGGCGCCGATCCGATCTCGGCGGGGACCGTCCGGCTCGACGGCGCGGCGGTCTCCCCCGCCTCGCCGGCCGACGCGATCGCGCTCGGCATCGGCCTCGTGCCGGAAGACCGCAAGCATCAGGCGATCTTCCCCGCGCTGGGGATCCTCGCGAACTTCTCGGTCGCGGCGCTCGACGCCTATGCCGGCGCGCTCGGCTTCATGCTCGAGGGGCGCGAGCGCAAGGATCTCGAGACCTACCGCAAGGCGCTCAACATCCGCATGGCCTCGCCCGAGCAGACCATCGAGAGCCTGTCCGGCGGCAACCAGCAGAAGGTCATCCTCGCCCGCTGGCTCGCCCGCGACCCCAAGGTGCTGATCGTCGACGAGCCGACCCGCGGCGTCGACGTCGGGGCCAAGGCCGAGGTGCATCAGATCCTCGTGCAGCTCGCCTTCCGCGGCATCGCGATCCTGATGATCTCGTCCGAGCTGCCCGAGGTGCTGGCGGTCAGCGACCGGATCGTGACGATGCGCCAGGGCCGGATCACCGGCGAGATGCCGGCCGGCGAGGCGACGGAGGCGAAACTCATGGCGCTGATGGCGCTCGACCAGGCGCAGGAGACGATGCGATGACGACCAGGGCCGACCCGGAATCGAAGCGGGGGCCGAACGTGTTCGGCCTGCTCAAGCGGTTCGGTCCGCTGATGTTCCTCGTGGTGCTGATGGTGATCTTCGCCATCATGAACCCCAACTTCCTCAACCCGGTGAACCTGTTCAACGTGATGCGGCAGATCTCGATCACCGGGCTGATCGCGCTCGGGATGACCTTCGTGATCCTGACCGCCGGCATCGACCTGTCGGTCGGCTCGCTGCTGGCGCTGTGCGGCATGATCGCCGCCGTGGTCGCCAAGGGCGGCACGGCCAACACGCTGGCGCTCGGGGCGGCGGGCGGCGCCGGCTACGGCTGGTTCGCGGCGCTCTGCGCCGCGATCCTCACCGGCTGCGCCGCGGGCTTCCTGCAGGGCACGATCATCACCCGGCTCAAGGTGCCGCCCTTCGTCGTCACCCTCGGCGGGCTCACGATCTTTCGCGGGCTGACGCTGACCATCTCGAACGGCGGGCCGATCTCCGGCTTCACCCCCGAGATGCGCTGGTTCGGCACCGGGCTGGTCGGGCCGGTGCCGGTGCCGGTGATCATCTTCGGCGTGGCGGCGGTGCTGTGCCACATCGTGCTGCGCTACACCCGCTACGGCCGCGCGGTCTACGCGGTCGGCGGCAACGCCGAGGCGGCGCGCCTCTCGGGGCTGCGGGTCGACCGCATCCTCGTCTCGGTCTACGTCATCGTCGGCTTCTTCTGCGGCCTCGCCGCCTTCGTGCTGTCGGCGCGGCTGAACTCCTCCGAGGCGGTGGCCGGCATCGGCTACGAGCTGACGGTGATCTCGGCGGTGGTGATCGGCGGCACCAGCCTGTTCGGCGGGGTCGGCAGCGTCGGCGGCACGGTGATCGGCGCGGCGCTGATCGGCGTGCTGGTCAACGGCCTCGTCCTCAACAACGTCTCGTCCTACACCCAGCAGATCACCATCGGCCTGATCCTGATCCTCGCCGTCGCCTTCGACCGCTGGCTGAAGTCGCGCAGCCGCGGCTGACCGCCGGTCGGGCCCTGCGCCCGGCCGCGGCGAGGCGCCTCGCGGCGGGTCGCGCGGGCGGCCCCACGCGACCCGCCCGCCGCGCTAGAGCAGGATGTCGCTCACCGACAGCTTGGTGACCCCGTCGAGCAGCACCGCGAAATCGGCCCGGCCGTCGCCGTCGGTGTCGGCCTGCAGCACGCCCTTGCTGAAGCGCAGCTCGCCGGCGTCCCCGCTGAACCCCGCCTTGCCGATGTAGTCGAACGACTGGTTGCCGGAGCGGTTCAGGTTGGCGTCGAGCGCCGACAGGTCGATGAAGTCCTTTCGGGTGAAATCGAGGATCACGTCGCTCTTCCGGCCGGGCCGCGAGTCCTTCTCCTCGAGGAAGACGAACCGGTCGGCGCCGGCGCCGCCGGTCATCTCGTCAACGCCGAGCCCGCCAATGAGGATGTCCCTGCCGCCGCCGCCGAACAGCACATCGTCGCCCTTGCCGCCGTCGAGGACATCCTTGCCGTTACCGCCCTCCAGCCTGTCGGCGCCGTTGCCGCCGTCGAGCGTATCCTTGCCGTTGCCGCCATACAGCCTGTCGGCGCCCTTGCCGCCGTCGAGCGTATCCTTGCCGTTGCCGCCGTACAGACTGTCGTCGCCCTTGCCGCCCTCGAGCGTATTCGCCTTGTTGTTGCCGCGAAGCACGTTGTCGAGGCTGTTCCCGACCCCGTCGAGCTTCTTGCCGCCGGTCAGCGTCAGGTTCTCCACGTTCTTGGGCAACTTGTAGTCGATCGAGGACTCGACCGTGTCGGTCCCGCCGCGCGCCGCCTCGATCACCCGGTCGCCCCTGTTCTCGACCACATAGCGGTCGTCGCCGGCGCCGCCGTCCATCCGGTCCCTGCCGAGACCGCCGTCGAGCAGATCATTGCCGGCGCCGCCGAACAGCTCGTCATCGCCCCCGAGGCCCCGCAGGTGATCGTTCCCGCCGAGCCCGAACATCCGGTCGAAGCCGTCCGTGCCGCGCAGCTGGTCGGCGCCCGGCCCGCCGGTGATCGGCGGCTCGTTGTCGATGATGCTGAGCGTGACGGTCTGCGGCAGGCTCGACGGGCTGGCCGGGCCGAGTCCGGTGAAGACGATGCGCAGCGTCTCGAGCGCCTCGAAGGTCGCGTCGTCCTTGAGGAACACCCGGACCGTCTTGGTCATCTCGCCGGGCAGGAAGGCGAGCGTTCCGCTCGACGCCAGGAAGTCCACGCCCGTCGTCGCCGAACCGCTGCGGGTCTCGTAGGCCACGCGCTGGACCGAGGGGCTGGGCGCCGACAGCATCACCGGAACGTCGACCCAGCGCTCGCCCTCGCCGACGCTGGTGGAGAAGCCCGGGACCACGCCGAAGGTCGGGGTCGCGACCGCCGCCGCGTCGTCGTCGAGGATCGTCCCCCTGCCGCTCGCCTTGCCCAGCAGGGCGCCGACGGGATTGCTGAGGTTCAGGAAGAAGGTCTCGATCGGCTCGAGCGTCGTGTTGTTGTCGAGCGTGATGTCGATCGTCCGGAACATCTCGCCGGGCGCGAAAGTCAGCCGGCCGGAGGCGGCGTTGAAGTCGAGCGAATTCGCCGTGCCTCCCGCGCTCGTCGCGCTCCAGTCGACGGTGACGGCCTGAGCCGAGGGCGCCGACAGCGCCACGCCGAAGGTGATGAGGCCGGTCCGCTCGGTCGCCCAGGAATCGGCGACGCTGACGGTCGGGCTCGCCGCCCTGGGGCCGTCGTTGTCGATGACGGTGATCGTGGCGGTCGGCGCCGCGATCTCGCCGCCGACCGCGCCGGACAGCCGGAAGCCGAAGCTCTCGACATCTTCCGCCCGCGCGTCGTCGACGAGGTTGATCCGGACGGTCCGGGCCATCTCGCCGCGCAGGAATGTCAGGGTTCCGCTGGCGCTCTCGTAGTCGGCGCCCGCGGTCGCCGTTCCGTTCACCGTCCCGTAGGTCACGGTCACCGGGCCGGTCGCCGCCGCATCGAGCCGGACCACGACGTCGACGGCCCGCGCGGCCTCGTCGACGGTGACGTCCGCGACCGAGATTCGCGGCGAGGCCGAGGTCGCGTCGTCGTCGAGGATCAGCGCCGTCGCCCGCGCCCGGCCGAGATTGGCGTTCACCGGATTGCTCAGGATCGGGAAGAACGCCTCCGGTCCCTCGATCGTCGTGTTGTTGTCGAGCGAGACGAGGACCGTCTTGACGACCTCGCCCGGAGCGAAGGTCAGCACCCCGGTCGCCGCATTGAAGTCGAGCGAATTCGCCGTGGCGCCCGGTCCGTTGGTGCCCCAAGTGACCGACACCGGCAGATCCGACGGCCGGTCGAGGCGGATCACGAGCCGCGCGACGCCGTCGGATTCGCCGACGACGACATCCTCGATATGCAGCAGGGGACTGTCGGCGGTCGCGGCGTCGTTGTCGATGATCGTCGCCCGGCCCTGCGCCTGCCCGAGCGTGGCGTTGGCCGGGCTGGACAGGTTGAGAAAGAAGGTCTCGTCCTGCTCCCGTGCGCCGTCGTTAAGGATCTCCACGGTGACGGTCTTGACCATCTCCCCGGGCAGGAAGTGGAGCGTGTCGGAGGTGGCGACAAAGTCCGAGCCGCTCCGGGCGGAGCCGTTCTGCGTCGCGAAGTCGACCGAGATCGGGTTGAGCGACGCGGAATCGAGCCGGACGACGAACGTCACGAACCCGGTGGCCTCGTCGACGATCGCATCCGAGACCGAGATCCGCGGCGTCGCGGCGACCGTGTCGTTGTCGACGATGACCGCCGTTCCCCGCGCCTTTGCGATGGCGGCGCCGATCGGGTTGCCGAGCAGGACCTGGAACGTCTCCAACGCCTCGACGGTGGTGTTCTCCCTCAGCGCAACCGTGATCGTCTTCTCGGATTCCCCGACCCCGAAGCTCAGCGTGCCCGAGCCCGCGGTGAAGTCGAGGCTGTTGGCGTTGCCGCCCGCGGTGCTTGTCGCCCAGTCGACGGAGATCGCCTGCGTCGCCGGCCGGTCGAGCCGGACCCTGAAGTTGACGACGCCGTCGCCCTCGCCAACCCAGACGTCCTCGACACTGATGAATTCGGCCATTCCTCACCCCCCTCGGCGCTGTCGCCAGACAACTCTTTCCAAATTGGTTAACGTCTGTGCGATCTTTTAGAAGTATAAGCGTGATCTTTTGTGTCTCATGCTCACCACCGCCAAGTCAACCAAAACATCTCCGCCCCGACCGGGTCCGCCGCCGGCCCCGCCGCGCCGAGCGCATTGGCATTCGCCGGCGCGCGGGGTATCCCTGTCGCGCAAGAAGGAGGATCGATGAGCCCGAGACCCGTGGTCCTGTGCATTCTCGACGGCTGGGGCCTCAATCCCGCGCGCGAGGGCAACGCCGTGGCGCAGGCCGCCACCCCGAACTTCGACCGCATCCGGGCGACCTGTCCGCAGTCGCAGCTCGCCGCGCACGGCCCCGACGTCGGGCTGCCGGTGGGGCAGATGGGCAATTCCGAGGTCGGCCACATGAACATCGGCGCCGGCCGCATCGTCTGGATGGACCTGCCCCGCATCGACCGCGCCATCGAGACCGGCGAGCTCGCCGCCAACCCGCGCCTCCAGGCCTTCGTCGCGGCGCTCAGGGTCTCGGGCGGAACCGCGCATCTCGCCGGCCTCGCCTCGCCCGGCGGCGTGCACGCGCACCAGCGCCACATCGCGGCCATCGCCGCGGCCATCGCCGCCGAAGGCGTGCCGGTGGCGGTGCACGCCATCCTAGACGGCCGCGACGTGCCGCCGCAGTCGGCGCTCGCGCAGGTCGCCGAGCTGGAGGCCGCGCTGCCGCCGGGCGCCCGGATCGCCACCGTGATGGGCCGCTTCTACGCGATGGACCGCGACAAGCGCTGGGACCGCGTGGAGCTGGCCGCCGCCGCGATCCTGCGCGGCGCTGGCGACCGCGCCCCGACGCCCGAAGCGGCCATCGCCGCCGCCTACGCCCGCGGCGAGACCGACGAGTTCGTCACCCCGGCGGCCATCGGCGACTACGCCGGCGCCCGCGACGGCGACGGCCTGTTCTTCGCCAACTTCCGCGCCGACCGGGCGCGCGAGATCCTCGGCGCGCTGGTCGATCCCGCCTTCGACGGCTTCGTCCCCGACGGCCGCCCGGACTGGGCGGCGGTGCTCGGCATGGTCGAATACTCCGACCGGCTGAACGAGGTCATGCCGGCGATGTTCCCTTCGACGGACATCGCGAACCCGCTCGGCGCCTGGCTCTCCGGCAAGGGCCTGACCCAGTTCCGCCTCGCCGAGACCGAAAAATACCCGCATGTCACCTTCTTCTTCAACGGCGGCGTCGAGACCCCCGCGCCGGGCGAGACCCGCTGCATGGCGCCCAGCCCCAAGGTCCGCACCTACGACCTCCAGCCGGAGATGTCGGCCCCCGAAGTCACCGCGCATCTCGTCGCGGCGATCCGCTCCGGCGCGCACGACCTGATCGTGGTGAACTTCGCCAATCCCGACATGGTCGGCCACACCGGCGACCTCGCCGCCGCGATCGCGGCGGTCGAGGCGGTGGACCTCGGCCTCGGCGCGGCGCTCGCCGCCCTCGCGGACGCCGGCGGGGCGATGATCGTCACCGCCGACCACGGCAATTGCGAGGTGATGATCGACCCGGAGACCGGCGGCCCGCACACCGCGCACACCCTGAACCCGGTGCCGGTGGTGCTGGTCGGCGGCCCGCCCGGCGCGCGCCTGCGCGCCGGCGGCAGGCTCGCCGACCTCGCGCCGACCCTGCTCGACCTGCTCGGCGTCGCGCCGCCCCCCGAAATGACCGGGCGCAGCCTGATCGAGGCGCCGTGAGGCGGCTTGCGGCGGCGGCCGTGGCGCTGATGCTGGCGGGAGCGCCCGCAGCAACCGCCGCCGCCGGCCCCGCCGAAGCGGTCGCCGAGTCCTCGGCGCGGCTGTCCGGGGCGGTCGCCGCGCTGGCGGCTGCGCCCGCGGCCGAGGACCGCGTCGCGGCGCTCGCGGCGGCGCTCGCGGCGCAGGAGGCGGCGCTCGCGGGGCTGCGCGACGGCGTCATCGGCGCCGAGGCGCGGGAACGCGAGCTCATGTTCGACCTGCAGCGCCGCGGACCGGAGATCAGCCGCCTCCTGCTCGCGATGGAGGCGCTGTCGCGTTCGGCCGAACCGGCCTCGGGGCTGCACCCGGGCGGGCCGCTCGCGGCGGCGCGGGCTTCGGCGATGATCGGCTGGCTGACCCCGGCGCTGCGGAGCGAGGCCCGCACGCTCGGCGACCGGCTCGCCGCGATCGACGCGGCCCGGGCCTTGCGCGCACAGGGCCTCGACCAGCTGGCCGCCGGACTGGCCGAACAGACCGCGGCGCGCGACGCGCTCGTCGCCGCGCTCGCCGCCGCCGACACCGACACCCAGACCGACATGCCGACGACCGTCCCCGCGTCGCTGCCGCGCGAGGCCCAGACCCTCAGCGACCTCGCGGACCGGCTCGCGGCGCTCGGCGCGGCTCCGGGCGCACTCGCCGCCTCGGACGAGCCGCTGGCGCTGCGCTGGCCGGTGACGGGGCAGCCGCTGCGCGGCTATGGCGAGGCCGACGCCGCCGGCGTGCGCCGGCCGGGGCTGCTGCTCCAGACGGCGCCGCTGGCGCTGGTCACCGCGCCCGCGGCGGCCGAGGTGCGCTACGCCGGGCCGTTCCTCGACTACGGCTATGTCGTCGTGCTCCAGCCGCGGGCGGACGTGCTGATCGTGCTCGCCGGCATCGCGACGCTCGAAACCCGCACCGGGGCCCGGGTCGGCCCGGGCGCGCCGCTCGGCCTGCTCGGCGGCAGACCGCTCGACGCGCAAGAATATTTGATGCTCGGGCAGTCGCGAACGGGAGAGACGCCGGGCGAAACACTTTATATAGAGCTTCGGCACGGACAGGGGCCGGTCGATCCATCGACCTGGTTCGAGGATCGGAACGGATAGGAAGCGGCTTCATGAACAAGGTTTGGATGGCAGGACTGGGCGGGGCGCTCGCCGGACTGGTGGTCAGCACCCAGTTCGCCGGTCCCATCGTCGCCCAGGAGGCCGAGAAGGGCGCCAGCATCTACGAGCAGCTCGACCTGTTCGGCGACATCTTCGAGCGCATCCGCACCTCCTATGTCGAGCAAGTCGCCGAAAAGGACCTGATCGAAGCCGCGATCAACGGCATGCTGCAGTCGCTCGACCCGCATTCGAGCTACCTGCCGCCGGACGACTTCGACGACATGCAGGTCCAGACCCGGGGCGAATTCGGCGGCCTCGGCATCGAGGTCACCCAGGAGGACGGCTTCGTCAAGGTCGTCACCCCGATGGACGGCACGCCCGCCGACCGCGCCGGCATCCTGCCCGGCGACCTCATCACCGCCGTCAACGGCGAGAGCGTGATGGGCCTCAACCTCAACGACGCCGTCGACCTGATGCGCGGCCCGGTGGGCTCCGAGATCACCATCACCATCGCCCGCCCCGAACGGGCCGAGCCCTTCGACGTCTCGCTCACGCGCGAGACCATCACCATCGCCGCCGTGCGCTCGCGCCTCGAGGACAACGCCGTGGTGCTGCGGGTGACCACCTTCAACGAGCAGACCTTCGAGAGCCTCGAGGCGCAGCTCGCCGAGCAGGTCGAGGCCGCCGGCGGCATGGACAAGGTCTCGGGCTTCGTGCTCGACCTGCGCAACAACCCGGGCGGCCTCTTGAACCAGGCGATCTCGGTGTCCGACGCCTTCCTCGACTCGGGCGAGATCGTCTCGACCCGCGGCCGCGATCCGCGCGATTCCGAGCGCTACAACGCCACCGCCGGCGATCTCGCCCAGGGCAAGCCGGTCGTCGTCGTCATCAACGGCGGCTCGGCCAGCGCCTCCGAGATCGTCGCCGGCGCGCTCAAGGACCACCACCGCGCGATCGTCGTCGGCACCCAGAGCTTCGGCAAGGGCTCGGTGCAGACGATCATGCCGGTGCAGGGCGAGGGCGCGATGCGGCTGACCACGGCGCGCTACTACACGCCCTCGGGCCGCTCGATCCAGGCGCTCGGCGTCGCGCCCGACATCATCGTCGAGCAGCGCGCCCCGGAGGCGGTCGCCGCCGCCCAGCCCGGCGGCGAGGAGGGCGCGGCCGCCACGCCGACCCCGGCGCTGCGCTCCGAGGCCGACCTGCGCGGCTCGCTCGAGAACGACTCGCTGACCGAGGACGAAAAGAAGACGCTGGCGGAAGACCGGGCGCATCGCGAGGAGACCGCGCGGCTGCGCGCCGAGGACTACCAGATGTCCTACGCGCTCGACATCCTGCGCGGCCTGTCCGTGCTCGACGCCAAGAACTGAAGGCGAAGCGCGGGTGACCGAAGCCGAGATCCTCGCGCTGCCCTACCGGCCCTGCGTCGGGATCGTGCTCTTGAACCGGGCCGGCGGCGTGTTCGCCGGCCAGCGCATCGACGCCGCGGTCGAGGCCTGGCAGATGCCGCAGGGCGGCATCGACCGCGGCGAGGCGCCCCACGCCGCCGCCCTGCGCGAACTGACCGAAGAAACCGGCATTCCGCCGGAGGCGGTCGAGGTGCTGGCCGAGACTCCGGACTGGATCTCCTACGACCTGCCGCACGACCTCGTGCCGAAGATCTGGAAGGGCCGCTTCCGCGGCCAGACCCAGCTCTGGTTCCTGCTGCGCTTCCTCGGCGACGACGCGCAGGTGAACATCGCCACCGCCCATCCCGAATTCCGCGCCTGGCGCTGGGTCGAGCCCGCCGAGCTGATCGAGATGATCGTGCCGTTCAAGCGCGCAACCTACGCCGCCGTGTTCGAGGCCTTCCGCGACCGGATCTGACAGGCTGACCGGACCGATCGCGCCATTGTCGCACGCGTGCGACAATAGACAACCTATTGATATAGCAATGCAATCTTCCCGGCGCTAAGACAATTTCAACACCTGCCGCTCATCCGGGAACCGCTAGAGCGATATCCAACCGGACGGGATCGTCAGGTGATTAAGATATCGCGACAAATCAAGACTCTGGAGCGGGAGAGCCGGCTCTGCCGGATCGGACCCCGCTCTAGTCCTCCTCGACCGGGCTCCAGCCCTCGCCCGGATCGAAGCTCTCGATCGCCCCGGCGATGGCCAGCGTGTCGTCGCCGAGGTCGGCTTCGTAGACCACCCCGGCCTCGCCGACCATGAAGCTCATGATCCCGGTGTCGCCATAGGCCGCCGGGAAGGCGAGCAGCGCATGGCCGCCCAGCATGCGCCCCTCCAGCATGTAGCCGAACGCCCCGCCCGGCGCCGCCGGCCCCTGGCCCTGCAGCACCCGGAAATAATACCCGAGATACGGCTCCGGCTCGAGGTCGGCCCCGTCGACGGCGAAACCGTCGGCCGCCGCCCGCGCCATGAAGTCGCCGATCGGGCTCGCCGGCGCGCCGGGCTCCTCGGGCCAGTACAGGCCGTTGCGCCGCCCCGGATCGCTCAGGACGCCCGCGGCGAACTGCAACACGCCGTCGCCGTCGTAGTCGATCCTGCGGAATTCCGCCTGCGCCCGGACATAGCCGTGCATCAGCTCGATCACGTCGAGCTCGTTCTGGCCCAGCCGGCGCAGCTCGATCTCCTCGCGCGCGGCGGCGCCGTCGAAGAACCAGCCGTCGGCGGTCCTGACCATGTCGGCGGGGAACGGCCACTGGTCGCGCCCGGTGTAGAGAACCGCGCGGTCCGCGCCGTCCGGCGCGATCCGGTGCAGGGCGCGATAGTCGGCGAGGAACTCGCCCCAGGTGGCGCGATCCTCCGCCTCGTCGCCGGTGAACACCAGATCCTCGAACTCCGGCCCGAACACCGCGACCAGCGCGGCCGGATCCTCGGCGTCGAGCGCCGCGATCACCGCCGAAACCGCCTCCTCGGGACTCGCGTAGAAACCGGGCGCGGCGCCGGCGGCGCCCGCCCCGAGCAGCAGCGCGGCCGCCGCCGCGCCCGCCAGATCATGGAGCCTCATCGCGCCGTCACCTCCGCTTTGACTTGCTGGCCTTGCCGCGCGACGACGCGGCCTTGGGCCGGCCGCCGCTCTTCTTGAACGCCGACGATTTCGACGACGCATGCTTCGCCGCCGGCCGCTTCGCCGCCTGCGGCCGCGAAACCGCCTTGGGCTTCGCAGCGGGCTTGGGACGCGACGCCGCCGCCTTGCGGACCTCCGGCGCCTTGCCGCTGGCCGCCGCGCGCGCCTTGGCCTTGCGGACCTCGGGCGCCGAGGTCGCCTTGGGCTTCAGCGCCGAATCCGGACGCCGCGCCGCCTGTCCGGGTCCGCGTTCGGCCGAGGCCTTCTGCAGCTTCGCCCGGGCGTCGCCGCCGCCGGACCCCGCCGATCCGGCGCGCAGCTTGTCGCGGGCGTCGCCCGCGCGATCCCGGTCGATCCCCGCGCCCGCGACGCCGCCCGGCCGCGTCGCCCCGCCCTCGGTCTTGCGGGCCGCGATCTT
This sequence comes from uncultured Rhodovulum sp., assembly GCA_964438465.1. GTDB lineage: Bacteria > Pseudomonadota > Alphaproteobacteria > Rhodobacterales > Rhodobacteraceae > Amaricoccus. The sequence goes on from CAYTMB010000036.1 coordinate 11,233, forward strand.
GTCGCGCGCCGCCTGCTGGCGCTGGTCCGACGGCTTCCAGCCCTTGTCGTGCGCCTTCCGCAGCGCATCCTCGTCGAGGCCGCCGATCCGGTCCTGAGCGCGATCCCGGTCGATGTTCACCCGGTCGCGGTCGACGTTGGTGAACCGGCCCCGGTTGACGTTGACGTCGCCGTCGATGTTGACATCGGGCCGCGGGTCGAAGTCGCCGTCGTCCCAGTCGATATGCGACGGGCCGTGCCAGTAGTCGTCCCCCCAGTCGTCGTCGTCGTCGAACAATTCGTTGATCAGGAACGCGCTCCCGAACGCGATGGCGCCGGTGGTCACGAGATCGGTGGTCGACAGGCCGGGATCGGCGACGACCACCGGCGCCGCGGCCGGGGCGCCGGTGAAGGCCATCGCCGGATCGTAGCTCGGAACATAGACCACGCCCGGATCCGCCGGCGCGATCGAGATCGCGTCGTCCACCACCTCGACGACCTGCGCGTCGTTGCTCGCGAGAGTCCCGCTCGCCGCGGCCTGCGCCCGCATCCGCTGGACCGCCTCCAGCACGTCGTCGGTCTGCGCCAGCACCGCGTCGCCGAGGTCCTCGGTCCAGTCGATGTCCTCGGCCATGCGGTTGATCACCGTCGGAAAGCCGGAGGCCAGGACCTGGATGCTCGGGTCCCAGTCTTCGCCCGCCACGGCGTCGGCGCGCGCCTCCGCGGTCTGATCGGCGCCGTCGCCGATCAGGCGGTCGGCCTTCACCACGTCGAGCGGGTAGGTCGCGGCGACCATGACCTGCGTCAGCAGGGAATCGGGATAGAGCGCGACCGGCGCAACCAGCGCATCGAGCTCGTCGTCGTCGAACAGCGCCTCGTCCGCCGCGACGCCCGGATCGACCGCCAAGTCGGCTGCCGAATCCACCGCCGGATCGACCCCTTCCTGCGCCGGCAGCGGTCCCGCCACGAACAGCGCGACCGCGGACAGGACGAACGCAACGTGAGCCGTCTTGGGATGGCGCATTCCAAGGTTCCCCGATTGGCCGTCTTCCTGCAGCCCGGACTCCCGACACTACCCCCCCGCCGCGCGCGCGACAACCGCGCTGTCGCCCATGGGTAAACGCCCCGCACGCCCGCGCGCGATCCGCTTACGCCGGGGCCGCCGCCTTCACGATCCCGTCGGCGGTCCAGACCACGCCGTCCCTGCGGATCGCACGGATCCGCGCCCTGTTCGCCGCCTTGTGCGCCGGATCGGCGTAGCCGCGCGGATGGTCGAGATGCACCAGCGGCGCGGTGAAGCGCAGATGCCGGCCGCGCACCCCGGCGTTGCTCAGCCGCACGCCAAGCTCCTTGTCGCCGCCGCCCCAGCGCATGGTCTCGTCGAAGCCGTTCACCCGCAGGATCGCCGCGCGATACGCCGAGGCGTTGCCGCCGCCCCAGGCCCGCTGCACCGGCGACAGCCGGTCGAGCGCCGCCATCACCGGCTTCGGGAACGGCATCGCCTTCAGCCAGGTCCCGGGCCGGTCGATGGCCCGATGCGCGCGCAGCCAGCCGAGGTCGAACACCCGCCCCGAGACCACGTCCGCCTCCGTCACCGCCGCGGTGGCCTCGGCGTCAAGCCGGATCAGGCTGCCCGAGGCCCAGCGGTCGGGCCGCGCCAGTTCCAGATGCCGCGCGACGAATTCCGGATGGATCATCACGTCGCCGTCGATGAAGACCAGCACCTCGGCCCCCGAACTCGCGATGGCCCGGTTGAGGATCGCGGCCTTGCGAAACCCGTCGTCCTCCTGCCAG
>CAYTMB010000037.1:0-12983 GCA_964438465.1 uncultured Rhodovulum sp.
GCAGGTCATGCCGAGATGGTGCTCGAGCGCGATCTCGGCGGCGTTCTCGATCTGCGGCGGCGAGCCGCCGAGCACGGCGGCGAGGCCGGCGGCGGCCATCGCCGCGGCCGAGCCGACCTCGCCCTGGCAGCCGACCTCGGCGCCGGAGATCGAGGCGTTCGACTTGATCAGGCCGCCGATCGCGGCGGCGGTCAGCAGGAAGTCCGGCACGGCGCGCGGCGTCGCGCCGGGCACATGGTCGAGGTAGTAGCGGATCGTCGCCGGCACCACGCCGGCGGCGCCGTTGGTGGGGGCGGTGACGACCTGGCGGCCGGCGGCGTTCTCCTCGTTGACCGCGATGGCGTAGACCGAGATCCAGTCGTTGATGGTGTGCGGCGCGGTCAGGTTGCGGCCGCGCTCGGCGAGCAGTTCGGCATGGATGGCGCCGGCGCGGCGGCGCACCCGCAGGCCGCCGGGCAGCTCGCCCGGCGGGGCGGCGAGGCCGCGGTCGATGCAGTCGGTCATCACCGCCCAGAGCCGGACGAGGCCGGCGTCGAGCGCGGCGGCGTCGCGCAGCGTCAGCTCGTTGGCGCGCTTCATCGCCGCCGGGCCGAGGCCGCTGGCGCGCGCCATCGCCAGCATCTCGGCGGCGGTGGCGAAGGGATAGGGCACCCGCGGCCCGGTCGCGGCGGCGGCCGGGCGGGCGAGCTCGCGCGCGGTGACGACGAAGCCGCCGCCGACCGAATAATACGTCTCCCGCGCGTGCAGGTTGCCGCTCGCGTCCCAGGCCGACAGCACCATGCCGTTGGCGTGGCCGGGCAGGGCGGGGCCGTAGTCGAACACGAGATCGGCGTTGGGGTCGAACGCGAGCGGCGGCAGGTCGGGCGCGAGGATGCGCCGGGTCGCGGCGATGGCGGCCAGCGCCGTTTCGGCGCGGTCGGCGTCGAAGGCGTCCGGGGTGAAGCCGGCGAGGCCGAGGATCGCCGCGCGGTCGGTGGCGTGGCCCTTGCCGGTGAAGGCGAGGCTGCCGTGCAGCCGGACGCCGAGCCGGGCGGGCGGCCCGGCGCCGGGGATGCGCTCGTCGCCGGCGCGCAGGAGGTCGAGGAAACGCGCGGCGGCCAGCATCGGGCCCATGGTGTGGCTCGACGACGGGCCGACGCCGACCTTGAAGACGTCGAAGACGCTGAGGAACATCGCTCGTCACCCGGTTGCCGCGGAGGCATCATGCCCCGCGGCGGCGCGGCGGCGCGAGCGAAATGCGACCCTTCGCCGGCCGCTGCGCGGCAAATCGGCTTTCGGTCGGGCGGCGTTCGGCCTATAGAACGCCAACCCTTCCCGTCGCCCGCCGCGGAGCCGCGCCCATCATGACGCTTTCCCCCGAAGATATCGCCAAGCGCGCCGCCGCCGCCCGGGCCCTCGACATGGTGGAGCCCGGGATGCGGCTCGGGCTCGGCTCGGGCTCGACGGCTGCCTGGTTCGTGCGGCTGCTGGGCGAGCGCATCGCCGGCGGCCTGCAGGTGCGCTGCGTCGCGACCTCGAGCGGCACGATGCGGCTGGCGGAGGAGGTCGGGGCGCCGCTGGAGTCGATGGAGACGCTGGACCGGATCGACCTGACGGTCGATGGCGCGGACGAGTTCGATCCCGAGCTGACGCTGGTCAAGGGCGGCGGCGCGGCGCTGCTGCAGGAGAAGATCGTGGCCTCGGCCAGCAGCCGGCTGGTGATCATCACCGACGCCGGCAAGCGCGTGGCGCGGATCGGGGCGTTTCCGCTGCCGGTCGAGATCGTGCGCTTCGGCTGGCCGGTGACGCGGCGGTCGGTCGAGGCGCTGCTGGCGACCGCGGATGTCGACGGCCGCAGGGTGGCGCTGCGCATGGCCGGCGAGGCGCCGCTGACCACCGACGAGGGGCATCATATCCTCGACCTGCATCTGGGGCGGATCGGCGATCCGCGCGCGCTGGCGGCGGGGCTGACGGCGATCCCGGGCGTGGTCGAGCACGGCCTGTTCATCGGCCTCGCCGAGCGGGCGCTGATCGGCTACCCGGACGGGCGCGTCGAGGAGGTGCTGCCGGCGGCGCTGGGCGGCGCCGATTACATCTCCGAAGACATGCGCAGCAGCGACGCATGAGGCGTCGGCGATGAGCGGCGCGTTCGACTTCGACCTGTTCGTCATCGGCGGCGGATCGGGCGGCGTGCGCGCGGCGCGGATCGCGGCCGAGCATGGCGCGAAGGTCGGGCTCGCCGAGGAATACCGCTACGGCGGCACCTGCGTGATCCGCGGCTGCGTGCCGAAGAAGCTGATGGTCTACGCCTCGGCGTTCCGCGACGCCTTCGAGGACGCCGCGGGCTACGGCTGGACGCTGGGCGAGGCGCGGTTCGACTGGCGGCGCTTCCTCGCGGCGAAGGACGCCGAGATCGCCCGGCTGGAGGCGGCCTATCACGACACCCTGCTGCGGGCCGGCGTGGGGCTGTTCGGATCGCGCGCGGTGGTGGCCGACCCGCACCGGGTGCGGCTGGCCACCGGCGCCGAATACGGCGCGAAGCACATCCTGATCGCCACCGGCGGCTGGCCGAGCCCGCCGGACTTTCCCGGCGCGGAGCATGTCGTCAGCTCCAACGAGATCTTCCAGCTCGACGACCTGCCCCGGCGCATGGTGGTCATCGGCGGCGGCTATGTCGCCTGCGAGTTCGCCGGGATCATGAACGGCCTCGGGACCGAGGTGGTCCAGCTGTATCGCGGCGACCAGATCCTGCGCGGCTTCGACGACGACCTGCGCGATCACGTCGCCGAGGCGATGCGCCAGCGCGGGATCGTGCTCCAGATCCAGCGCGACGTCGCGCGGGTCGAGCGCGCCGGGGATGGCCTGCGGGTCGTCGCCGACAACGGCGAGGTCCACCCCGCCGACGTCGTGCTGGCCGCGACCGGGCGCAGGCCGAACGCCGCGGGCCTGGGGCTGGAGGCGCTCGGGGTCGGGATCGGCGCGCGCGGCGAGATCGTGGTGGACGACTGGTCGCAGACCGCCGTGCCGTCGATCTACGCCGTGGGCGACGTCACCGACCGCCACGCGCTGACGCCGGTGGCGATCCGCGAGGGTCACGCCTTCGCCGACACGCTGTTCGGCGGGCGGCCGGTGAAGGCCGATCACGCGCTGATCCCGACGGCGGTGTTCACCCAGCCCGAGGTCGGAACGGTCGGTCTCGGCGAGGCCGCCGCGCGCGCCGCCGGGCCGGTCGAGATCTTCCGCACCGCCTTCCGCCCGATGCAGCATGTCATGGCCGGGCGCGACGAGCGGATGCTGATGAAGCTGGTGGTCTCCGCGGCGGACCGGCGGGTGCTGGGATGCCACATCGTCGGCCACGGCGCCGGCGAGATGGTGCAGATCGCGGCGATCGCGTTGAACATGGGCGCGACCAAGGAGGATTTCGACCGCACGATGCCGGTCCATCCGACCGCCGCCGAGGAACTGGTCACGATGCGGCGCCCGGCCGCGTGACATCTTGAAATCGCGGGGGCAGGTGTCACTTGTAGACCCCGGCCCGCACCGCATTGACTGAGGAGTTCTTTACCCGATGCCATACAGCAACAACGGCGGTCCCTGGGGGGGCGGCGGCGGCGACAAAAAGGGCGGCGGCCGCGGTCCCTGGGGCGGCGGCGGTGGCGGCGGCGACAAGAAGGGCGGCGGCAATGGCGGGGGTCCCGGCGGGCAGCCGCCGATCCCTGACATCGACGAGATCGTGCGCAAGGGCCAGGAGCAGCTGCGCATCCTGATGGGCGGCGGCCGCACCGGCGGCGGGCGCGGCGGCCCCCAGGGCGCGGGTGGCGGCGGCGTCGGCGGGCGCGGGCTGATCCTGGTCGGCGCGGCACTGGTCGGCCTCTGGCTGTTCATGTCGTTCTACACGGTGCGTCCCGAGGAACAGGCGGTCGAGCTGACCTTCGGCGAATGCCGCGGCGACTGCATCGGTGAGCCGGGCCTCAACTTCGCGCCCTGGCCGGTCGTCACCAAGGAGATCGTCCAGGTCACCGGCGAGCGCACCGAGGAGATCGGTTCGGGCACGCTGCGCGGCGCCAGCGAGGGCCTGATGCTGACCGGCGACGAGAACATCGTCGACATCACCTTCCAGACCGTCTGGAACGTGCGCGATCCGGCGCAGTACCTGTTCAACCTCTCCGACCCGACCGCGACGATCCAGGCGGTGGCGGATTCGGCGATGCGCGAGGTCGTGTCGCGCTCGGACCTGTCGCCGATCCTGAGCCGCGACCGCGGCGTGATCAGCCAGGAGGTGCAGGATCTGGTGCAGTCGACCCTCGACGGCTACGGCTCGGGCGTGAACGTCGTGCGCGTGAACCTGCTCCGCGCCGACCCGCCCGAACAGGTGATCGACGCCTTCCGCGAGGTGCAGGCCGCGCGGCAGGAGCGCTCGACGCTGCAGAACCGCGCCGACGCCTACGCCAACGAGCGCCTCGCGGCCGCGCGCGGCGAGTCCGCGCAGCTGCTGCAGGAATCCGAGAGCTACCGCGCGCAGCAGGTCAACTCGGCCACCGGCGAGGCGAGCCGCTTCTCGGCCGTGCTCGAGGAATACCTCAAGGCGCCGGACGTCACGCGCAAGCGGCTGTATCTCGAGACGATGGAGAACGTGCTCGGCAACGTGCAGATGTTCCTCGTCGACACCCCGAGCGGCGGGCAGAGCGGCATCGTGCCGTACCTGCCGCTCAACGAACTGCGACGGCCGCCGTCGACGGGAGAAAACCAATGAACCGCCGTCTTCCTCTCCTGATCGGCGTCCTCGTCGCGCTGGCCTTCCTGCTGCTGAACACGATCTACATCGTCGACGAGCGGGAAAAGGCGATGGTCCTCCAGTTCGGCCAGGTCCGGGCGGTCAAGGAGGAGCCCGGCCTCGGCTTCAAGATCCCGTTCATCCAGAACGTGGTCTATTACGATGGCCGCATCCAGGGCATCGAGACCGCCTCGCTCGAGGTGACCCCGCTCGACGACCGCCGGCTGATCGTCGACGCCTTCGCGCGCTGGCGCATCGAGGACGTGCAGCAGTTCCGCCGCGCCGTCGGCGCCGGCGGGATGCAGGTCGCCTCGCAGCGGCTGGAGTCGATCCTCAACGCCAACGTGCGCGAGGTGCTGGGTTCGGTGCGCTCGGAGGCCGTGCTGTCGGCCGACCGCGTCGGGCTGATGAACCGCATCCGCGACAACGCCATCGCCGAGGCCCGCGCGCTCGGGGTCAACGTGATCGACGTGCGGCTGCGCCGCGCCGACCTGCCCGAGCAGAACCTCGAGGCGACGTTCCAGCGGATGCAGGCCGAGCGCCAGCGCGAGGCCGCCGACGAGCGCGCCCGCGGCAACGAGGCGGCGCAGCGGGTCCGCGCGCAGGCCGACCGCACCGCCATCGAGACCGTGTCGGAAGCCCAGCGCGACGCCGACATCGTCCGCGGCGAGGCCGACGCCGAGCGCAACTCGATCCTCGCGACCGCCTTTGGCGAAAACGAGGAGTTCTTCGCGTTCATCCGCTCGATGCAGGCCTATCGCAACTCGATGAGGGGCGAGAACACCACGTTGATGGTGGAGCCCGACAGCGAGTTCTTCAACTACCTCAATTCGCCGGTATCGTCCGCGGCGGCGCCCTTGGCCGTCCCGGGCGATCCGGCCGCGCCGGCGACCGCCACGCGCGCGGCGGCGGATGATTGACGATGCGCTGCTCGGGCTCGGGCTGGTCGCGATCATCGAGGGCCTTGTCCTCGCGCTCGCGCCCGGCCGGCTCGAAGCGCTGCTCGAAGCGGTCCGCGATCTCGGGCCCGACCGGCTGCGGCTGGGCGGGCTCGCCGCCGTCGCCGTCGGCGTCGGGCTGGTGTGGCTCGCGCGCGGATGACGACGGATGACGGCGGATCGGCGGCGCCGAAGGGCGCCGCTCACGTCGCCGTTATGGCACAAAGGCGTGACTTGCGCGGAGGTTGAGACGCGCGCATCTGGCGATGGCAGGTTGCGCGGAACGGCCGGATTTCGGACGCCGCGACAAACGAAGGAGGCAGCCTTGAACCACTTGAATGACGTCCTGTTCGTGCGCGCCATCGCCCCGGCGGCGCGGTCGGCGGCGGCGCTCCGCTCGTCGGGCGCGGCGCTCGCCGCGGGACTGGCCCTGGCGCTGGCCGCGGGGGCCCCGGCGTTCGCCGAGACCGATTCCACCGCGCTGACGCCGAGGGCCGAGGCGCCGACGGTCAACATGATCCCCGACAGCTTCGCCGATCTCGCACAGCGGCTGAGCCCGGCGGTGGTCAACATCACCACCACCACCAACATCGTTCAGGCCGACCGCGGTCCGGCGCCGATCCTGCCCGAGGGCTCGCCCTTCGAGGAATTCTTCCGCGACTTCATGGATCGCCAGCCCGGCCAGCGCGGCCCCGGCGTCAATCCGCGCCAGCGCCGGTCGAACGCGCTCGGCTCGGGCTTCATCATCTCGGCCGACGGCTACATCGTCACGAACAACCACGTCATCGACGGCGCCGACGAGGTGAGCGTCGAGCTGTTCGGGGGCGGCGACCTGGTCGCCACCGTGGTCGGCCGCGACCCGCGCACCGACATCGCGCTGCTGAAGGTCGAGAGCGCGGCGCCGCTGCCCTTCGTCGAGTTCGGCGACAGCGATGCGGCCCGGGTCGGCGAATGGGTGCTGGCGATCGGCAATCCGCTCGGCCAGGGCTTCTCGGTGTCCTCGGGCATCGTCTCGGCGCGCAACCGCACGTTGCAGGGCAGCTACGACGACTTCATCCAGACCGACGCCGCGATCAATCGCGGCAACTCGGGCGGGCCGCTGTTCAACATGAACGGCGAGGTGATCGGCGTGAACACCGCGATCCTGTCGCCCACCGGCGGCTCGATCGGCATCGGCTTCGCGATGTCCTCGGCGGTGGTCGAGCGCGTGGTCGCCCAGCTGCAGAACTTCGGCGAGACCCGCCGCGGCTGGCTCGGCGTGCGCATCCAGAACGTCGACGCCGACATGGCCGAGGCGCTCGGGCTCGAGGGCGCCGAGGGCGCGCTGGTCACCGACGTGCCCGAGGGCCCGGCGGCGGCCGCGGGCCTGAAGGCCGGCGACGTCATCACCTCCTTCGGCGGCGAGCCGATCGAGGACACCCGCGAACTGGTGCGCATCGTCGCCGACACCGAGGCCGGCAAGACGGTCGATATCGGCATCGTCCGCGACGGCGACGCGCAGACGCTGGCGGTCGAGATCGGGCTGCTCGAGGAGCCGACGCTGGCCGCCGCCGCCGCGCAGGGCGAAGAAGCCGCCCCCACCGAGGCGCAGGTGGTGCTCGGCCTGTCCGTCATGCCGGTGACCGAAGCCGAGCGCGAGGAGCTGGGTCTGGGCGCCGACGTGAAGGGCCTCGTCGTCACCGCGGTCGAGGACTCGAGCGACGCCTTCACCAAGGGCATGCGCGAGGGCGACGTGATCACCGAGGTCGGCCAGGAGCCGGTCGCCACGCCGAAGGAGATGCGCGACCGGATCAAGGCGGCCGAGGAGGCGGGGCGCAACTCGATCCTGCTGCTGGTCCGCCGCGACGGCGCGCCGCGGTTCGTGGCGCTGAACCTGTCGAACTGACCGCGGCGACGCGGTGAGCGTGGACACGGCCGGGCGGCGCGCCCGGCCGTGTCTGTTCGGGGGCGGGGCCTGGCCGCGGACGCCGTTGACAGTGACGGCGGCCCGGAGGCAGATGGCGCCGCCCGGCGCGACCGCCGGGCGCGTTCGATGAGGCCCCGGTGAGCTCCGAGATCGACCGTGCGCATCGCCTGCCCTGGCTGTGGTGGACCGCCCCGGCGGCGGGCTGGGCGTTGCTGGGCGCCGAGCGCGGCGGCTGGGCCGACTACGCCTCGGCGGCGACGCTTGCGCTCGCGGTGCTGCTGCTCGCCGCCTCGGTCTTCGCCGCGGTGCATCACGCCGAGGTGGTGGCCGCCCGGGTCGGCCAGCCGTTCGGCTCGGTGCTGCTGGCGCTGGCGGTCACGGCGATCGAGGCGTCGCTGATCGTCTCGATCATGCTGTCGGCGGCCGAACGGGAGCAGGGCGGCATCCCGCCGAACGAGGTCCTTCGCGACACGGTGATCGCGGCGCTGATGCTGGTGCTGAACGGCATCGTCGGGCTGTGCCTGCTGATCGGCGGGCTGCGCCACCGCGAGCAGGGGTTTCAGCCCCGGGCGGCGTCGGCGGCGCTCGGGGTGATCGGCACGCTGGCGGGGCTGACGCTGATCCTGCCCGACTACACCGTCGCGGTCGCCGGGCCGTTCTACGCGCCGACGCAGCTGGTGTTCGTCGCGGTGACCTCGCTGGCGCTCTATGCGCTGTTCATCTTCGTGCAGACCGTCCGGCACCGCGGCGACTTCCTCGACGAGGCGCAGCCGCTGGCGGTGGTGGCGCGGCCCTCCGCGCGGGCGGCGGCGACCAGCGGCGCGCTGCTGATGCTGTCGCTAGCGGCGGTGGTGCTGCTGGCCGAGGCGCTGTCGCCGGCGGTCGAGGCGGCGATCCGCGGGGCCGGGCTGCCCGGCGCCGTGGTCGGCGTGGTGATCGCGGCGGTCACGCTGCTGCCCGAGGGCGCCTCGGCGGTGCGCGCGGCCTGGGCGAACCGGCTGCAGACCAGCCTGAACCTCGCGCTCGGCTCGGCGCTGTCGAGCATCGGGCTGACCATCCCCGTCGTCGCGATGGTGTCGCTGGTCTACGACCTGCCGCTGGCGCTGGGGCTCGATTCCGAGCATGTCATCCTGCTGGCGCTGACGCTGTTCGTCTCGACGCTGACGCTCGCCACCGGGCGGACCACGGTGCTGCAGGGCGGGGTGCATCTGGTGATCCTCGGCGCCTTCCTGACCTTCGCCGCGATCCCCTGACGGCCCGGCGACGAGGTGTATCATGTTGATACACATATCAATCATCTGAAAATAAACGGAAAAATTATCGGCTCGCGTGGCGCGGCCTGCCGCCCGGCCGCCGTGCTGCGGCGCACAAAAGTTCCGCGCGCGCCCTTGTATGATAAGCATGCTTATAATATATCCGCGTCATGAAAACGCAGGGCGCCGACAGCTTGGGATTTCTCGTCCACGACGTGGCGCGGCTGCTGCGTCGGCGCTTCGAGTTGCGCAGCGGCGAGTTCGGACTGTCGGCGGCGCAGTGGCGCCTGCTGTTCCGGGTCGCGAAGGAAGAGGGCCTGCCGCAGGCGCGGCTGGCCGAATTGCTGGAGATCGAGCCGATCAGCGTCTCGCGGCTGCTCGATCGCATGGAAGAGGCCGACTGGATCGAGCGGCGGCCCGACGCCGAGGACCGGCGGGTGCGCCGGGTCCACCTGACGCCGCGGGCGCAGGCGGTCTACGGCCGGGTGCGCGGCATGGCCCACGAGGTCTATGGCGAGGCGCTGGCCGGCGTTCCGGATGCGGACCGCGCGGCGCTGATGCGGACCCTGGCGGCGATCGCGGCGAATCTCGCCGATGGCGAGCCGGCCTGCGGCGCAACGGATGGCGGGACGATGGACGAGAAGGCGGCGGTGAAATGAGCGGGATTGCCAGACTGACGACCGACCCCGAGAGCGCCGATCCCGTGACGGCGCCGGCGGCGCAGCCGCGACGGCGCGGCCTCGGGCGCTATGCGCTGATGCTGGCGCTGCCGGCGGCGATGGTGCTGGGCGGCGGTTATTTCTGGCTCGGCGGCGGGCGCATCCAGTCGACCGAGAACGCCTATCTGCAGCAGGCCAAGGTGCAGATGACGTCCGAGGCCTCCGGCCGGGTGGTCGAGGTCGCCATCGCCGACAACGCCCGGGTCGCGGCCGGCGACGTGCTGTTCCGCCTCGATCCCGAACCCTACCGCATCGCGCTGGAACGCGCCGATGCGGCGCTGGCGGCGGCGCGGATCGACGTCGAGCAGCTGCGCGCCGCCTACAGCGCGGCGGTCGCCCGTCAGGGCTCCGCGGCGAGCGAGGTCGCCTATCTCGAACGCGAGTTCGACCGCCAGAAGGCGCTGTCGGATCGCGGCGTCAACGCGGCCTCGGCGCTCGACGCGGCGGACCGCGACCTGCGCACGGCCCGCGACGACCTCTCGGCCGCCGACCAGGCCGTCGTCGGCGCGCTGGCCGCGCTGAGCGGCGACGCGCAGATCGCCGCCGGGGCGCATCCGGCGGTGATGGCGGCGCAGGCCGCCCGCGACCAGGCGGCCTACGAGCTGGCGCAGACCGAGGTGCGCGCGCCGGCCGACGGCGTGATCTCGCAGGCGGGTTCGTTCAAGCTCGGCCAGTTCGTCGCGGCCGGAACGCCGCTGTTCGCGCTGGTCGAGACCGACGACGCCTGGGTCGAGGCGAATTTCAAGGAAACCCAGCTCACCCATCTGAAGCAGGGCCAGACCGCCGAGGTGGTGTTCGACACCTATCCCGACCGGCCGGTCACCGCCTTCGTCGACAGCATCGGCGCCGGCACGGGCGCCGCCTTTGCGCTGCTGCCGGCGCAGAACGCCACCGGCAACTGGGTGAAGGTCTCGCAGCGCGTGCCGGTCCGGCTGCGGCTGGGCGCCGAGGCGGCGGATCTCGCGCTGCGCACCGGCATGAGCGCCGAGGTCAGCGTCGACACCAAGGTCGAGCGCAGCCTCGCCGGCCTGTTCGGCGGCGCCGCGCAGGCGGCCGACTGAGCCGACGGGTGACGCCATGGCCCAGCCGCAGCAGCCAGCGATTCCGCCGGAGGTCGCCGCCAACCGCGGGCTGATCACCGTCTTCATCATGCTCGCGACGATCATGCAGGTGCTCGACACCACGATCGCCAACGTGGCGCTGCCCGCGATGACCGGCGATCTCGGCGCCTCGCCCGACACCATCAACTGGGTGCTGACCTCCTATATCGTCGCGGCGGCGATCATGACGCCGGTGACCGGCTGGCTGTCGGACCGCTTCGGCCGGCGCGAGCTGTTCCTCACCGCCATCGTCGGCTTCACCATCTTCTCGATGCTGTGCGGGGTCGCCTGGAGCCTCGAGAGCATGGTGGCGTTCCGGCTGATGCAGGGCGTGTTCGGCGCCGCCATCGTGCCGCTGTCGCAGACCTTCCTGCTCGACATCAACCCCAAGGAGAACCACGGCTCGGCGATGGCGATCTGGGGCGCCGGCATCATGGTCGGCCCGATCATCGGGCCGACGCTCGGCGGCTGGCTGACCGAGGCGCTGGACTGGCGCTGGGTGTTCTTCATCAACCTGCCGATCGGCATCGTCTCGTTCTTCGGGCTGACCGCCTATCTGCCCCGGGTGGCGCGGCGGCTGCGCGGCTTCGACTGGCTCGGCTTCGCGATGCTGTCGCTCGGGGTCGGCGCGCTGCAGCTGATGCTCGACCGCGGCGGCGAGGTCGACTGGTTCGCCGCGCCCGAGATCTGGATCGAGCTGGCGCTGGCGCTGACCGGGTTCTGGGTGTTCGGCGTGCATCTCGCCACGGGCAAGGACACCTTCATCGACGCGAAGATCTTCGCGGACCGGAATTTCTCGATCGGGCTGGTGTTCATCTTCGTGGTCGGCATCATCCTGCTGGCGAGCCTCGCGCTGCTGCCGCCGATGCTGTCGCGGATCTTCGGGTATTCGACGATCCTGACCGGGCTGGTGATGGCCCCCCGCGGGGTCGGCACGATGATCTCGATGCTGATCGTCGGCCGGCTGGTGCGCTACGTCGACGCGCGGCTGCTGGTGCTGGCGGGGCTGTCGCTGACCGCCTGGTCGCTGCACATGATGACCGGCTTCACGCCGCAGATGGACACGCATCTGATCATCCTGTCGGGCGTGGTGCAGGGGCTCGGCCTCGGGCTGGTGTTCGTGCCGCTGTCGACGGTGGCCTTCGCGACGCTCGACCCGAAGTACCGCACCGACGGCGCCAGCCTGTTCAGCCTGACCCGCAACATCGGCTCGAGCATCGGCATCTCCATCGTGACGCTGCTCTTGAGCCGGAACGTGCAGATCAACCACGCCGAGCTGTCGGCGGGGCTGACGGCGTTCGATCCGGCGCTGCGCCTGGCGCTGCCCGCCGCGGCGCAGGGGGCGCCGGCCTCGCTGGCGCTGGTCGACCAGATGGTGGGGCTGCAGGCGCTGATGATCGCCTATGTCGCGGACTTCAAGTTCATGATGCTGGTCACGCTGGCCGCGATCCCGCTGATCCTGCTGCTGCGCGCGCCGAAGGCCGCCTGAGCGCGGCGCGCCCTTCGGGCCGCCGCGTCGCGCGGGCGGGTGGAAATCCTGCCGGCGGCGCGGAACCTGTTGCGCTCGCGGGGAGCGGGACGGCATTGTCGGAGCCGTCTTCGCCTTCAATCCGGCTCCGAGGAGACCCGCATGGAAAGCCGCAACATCATCGACGCCGTCATCGTCGGGGCGATGATCGTGATATCGTTCTTCGGGGTCATCGCCGCGGACGTCGAATGGTCGCATTCGCAGCTGTACTGGTCCGTGGTGACGATCCTGGTCGGGCTCGGGGCCTTCGTGCTGTCGCGCCGGAGCGTGCACGCCGGGACCGGCCTGCGGGCGACGCTGCTGCGGCAGGTCTGCCACTGGCTCGGCGTTCTCGTCGCGGTGCAGATCGTGTTCTTCTTCGTCGGCAACAACCAGATCACCGAGGGCTCGGCCGGGCTGGCGCTGAGCCTGATCCTCGCGCTCGGCGCCTATCTGAGCGGGGTCTATCTGGACTGGCGGCTGATCCCGGTCGGCGTCGCGCTCGCGGTCGTGGCGGTGGCGGGCGCGCTGGTGCAGGAGAATGTCTGGATCGTCATCCTGCTGGGGCTGATCGCGCTGGCGGTGGTGGTGATCGGCGACCGGCTGCGGCGGCGCGCGTAGCCGCCGCGGCGCTCAGCCGTCGCCGGCGCCGACGGCCGCGACGCTTTGGGCGTAGTCCGGGCTGGCCATCAGCGCGCGGCACCGCGCGAAGCGGGCGGTCGCATAGGCCCAGAAGTCGTCAGCCGGGTTGGCGTTGGCGTGCTGGATCAGCCCCCAGAGCGTCCAGAGCAGGTCGCACATCGCCTT
>CAYTMB010000038.1:0-12898 GCA_964438465.1 uncultured Rhodovulum sp.
TCAGGCGGTGGCGACCGCCGGGGCCGGGACGAGGTCGACCACGCGGACCCGCGCGCCGTCGGCCGACAGCGCGATCTCGCCGCGCTTCAGCCGCAGCGCGTCGCGCCCGAACAGCTCGTAGCGCCAGCCGCGCAGCGCCGGCACGTCCGGCGCGTCCTCGCCGGCGATGGCGTCGAGATCGGCCCCCGAGGCCACCAGCCGCTGCGCCACCCCGGCCGCCTCGGCCTGCGCCTTCAGCAGCACCCGCAGCAGATCCGCCAGCGATTCCGATCCCGGCCGCCGCCCGGCCGGCTCCTCCGGCCGCGGCGCGTCCCCGGGCGGCAGCGCCTCGGCGGCGGCGATCGCGGCGAGGATGCCGTCGGCGATGTCGCCCTTGCGCGCCTCGCGCAGCAGCAGCCGCGACTTGCCGAGGTCGTCGGCCGTGCGCGGCCGGTTCGCCGCCAGCTCCAGCAGCGCGTCGTCCTTGAGGATGCGCGCGCGCGGCACGTTGCGGCTGCGCGCCGCCTCCTCGCGGAACCGCGCCAGCTCGCGCAGCGCGGCGAGGAACTTCGGCGCGGTCGAGCGGGTCTTCAGCCGGGTCCAGGCCGTCTCGGGATCGCTGCGGTAGGTCTCGGGGTCGAGCAGGACGCCCAGCTCCTCCTCGACCCAGCCCGCGCGCCCGGTCTCCTCCAGCCGCTTGGCCAGCACTTCGTAGATCTTGCGCAGATGCGTCACGTCCGCCAGCGCATAGGCCATCTGCGCGTCGCTGAGCGGGCGGCGGGTCCAGTCGGTGAAGCGCGAGGACTTGTCGATCGCCACCCGGGCGATCTGGCGCGCCAGCGTCTCGTAGCCGACCTGGTCGCCATAGCCGCAGACCATCGCCGCGACCTGGGTGTCGAAGAACGGCGCCGGCAGCACCCCGGCGGTGGTGGCGAAGATCTCGAGATCCTGCCGCGCCGCATGGAACACCTTGACCGGCCCCGGCGCGCGGAACAGCTCGTAGAGCGGCTCCAGCGATAGCCCCTCGGCCAGCGCGTCGACCAGCACCGCGCTCTCCGGCCCCTTGCCGGGGCGGGCGAGCTGCACGAGGCAGAGCTGCGCGTAATAGGTCCGCTCGCGGAGGAATTCGGTGTCGACGGTGACGTAGGGCGCATCGAGGCAATCGGCGCAGAACCGGGCGAGCGCGTCGGTGTCGGTGATCGGGGTCACGGACGCGCCCCCCGCCAGGACGCCGATAACGGCGTGAATTCAGAACTTTGCAAGGCTACTCCTCAACCTCATGGGTCTCTGTCGCATAATTGGTGTGCGGAGGCAAGGCGCGTGGGTTCACGCGCCGCCCGGCCCTCGCCCGCCCCCCAACAAACTCATGGTGCAGTGCGGCGTTTTGTGAAACGCTCGCCCCGACTTCGGATCGGGGGACCAGCGGACGCATGTCGATCAAGGCCAGCATCCATCATCTGACGCACTACCGCTACGACCGGCCGGTCACGCTGGGACCCCAGATTATCCGCCTCCGCCCCGCCCCGCATTCCCGCACCCGGGTGATCTCGCACAGCCTGCGGGTCAGCCCGTCCGAGCATTTCGTCAACCACCAGCAGGATCCCTACGGCAACTGGCTGGCGCGGTTCGTGTTCCCCGAACCGGTGCGCGAACTGCGGATCGAGGTCGATCTGGTCGCGGACATGACGGTCTACAACCCCTTCGACTTCTTCGTCGAGGACAGCGCCCAGGAATGGCCCTTCGCCTATCCCGAGGACATCCGCCCCGACCTCGCGATCTACACCACGCCCGAGCCGGCCGGCCCGCGGCTCGCGGCCTTCCTCGCCACCATCGACCGCACGCCGCAGGGCACGGTCGACTTCGTCGTCGGCCTCAACGCCCGGCTGGCCTCGGAGATCGGCTACATCATCCGGCTCGAGCCGGGCGTGCACAGCCCCGAGGAGACCTTCGCGCTCGCCAAGGGCAGCTGTCGCGACACCAGCTGGCTGCTGGTGCAGATCCTGCGCAACCTCGGCTTCGCGGCGCGCTTCGTCTCGGGCTATCTGATCCAGCTCAAGCCCGACCTCATCGCCATTGACGGCCCGCCCGGCACCGACCACGACTTCACCGACCTGCACGCCTGGTGCGAGGTCTACCTGCCCGGCGCCGGCTGGATCGGCCTCGACCCGACCTCGGGCCTCCTGACCGGCGAGAGCCATATCCCGCTCGCCGCCACCCCGCACTACCGCAACGCCGCGCCGATCGCCGGCGTCGCCAGCTTCGCCGAGGTCGACTTCGCCTTCGACATGAAGGTGACCCGCACCGCGGAGCATCCGCGCATCACCAAGCCGTTCTCCGAGGAGGCCTGGACCGCGCTCGACGCGCTCGGCCGCAAGGTCGACGCGGCGCTGGCCGAGGGCGACGTGCGCCTGACGATGGGCGGCGAGCCCACCTTCGTCTCGATCGACGATTTCGAGGCGGCCGAGTGGAACACCGAGGCCGTCGGCCCGACCAAGCGCACGCTGGCCGACGCGCTGATCCGCCGCCTGCGCGACCGCTTCGCGCCGGGCGGCTTCCTGCACTACGGCCAGGGCAAGTGGTATCCCGGCGAGAGCCTGCCGCGCTGGACCTTCTCGCTCTACTGGCGGCGCGACGGCAAGCCGATCTGGGGCGAATCCGCGCTGATCGCCGAGGAGGGCCAGGACACCAAGGCCGGCCCGGCCGAGGCCGCGACCTTCCTCGCCGGCATGGCCGAGGCGCTCGACGTCGAGCCGGAGATGGTGGTGCCGGCCTTCGAGGATCCCGCCGAATGGATCGTCAAGGAAGGCAACCTGCCCGAGAACGTGACCCCGGAGAACTCCAGGCTCAAGGACCCCGAGGAGCGCTACCGCATCGCCCGCGTGTTCGGCCGCGGCCTGACCGAGGCCTCGGGCTACGTGCTGCCGATCCAGCGCTGGCAGTCGCAGGCGGCCGGACACCGCTGGAAATCCGAGAAGTGGAAGCTGCGCCGGGGCCATCTGTTCCTGGTGCCCGGCGACAGCCCGGTCGGCTACCGCCTGCCGCTCGGGGCCCTGCCCTACGTGCCGCCGTCGCAGTTTCCCTACATCAACGTCGCCGACCCGACCGAGCCGCGCGGCGAGCTGCCGAATTTCGAGGCCCCGCCCGCCGCGCCCGCCAGCCGCGCCCAGCCGATGACGCTGGTCCCAAGCGCCGACACGCTGGCGCAGGAGCGCGTCGAGCAGGAGGGCGCCGACCTCAGCGGCGCGGTGCGCACCGCGCTGTCGGTCGAGCCGCGCGACGGCCGGCTCTGCGTGTTCATGCCGCCGGTCGAGCGCATCGAGGACTATCTCGACCTCGTCGCCGCCGCCGAGGCGACCGCGCGCCGGATGGGCCTGCCCGTGCATATCGAGGGCTACGCCCCGCCGCAGGACTCGCGGCTGAACGTGATCCGCGTCGCGCCCGACCCCGGCGTGATCGAGGTGAACGTGCATCCGGCGCATTCCTGGGACGAATGCGTCGCGATCACCACCACCGTCTACGAGGAGGCCCGCCAGACCCGCCTCGGGGCCGACAAGTTCATGATCGACGGCAAGCACGCCGGCACCGGCGGCGGCAACCATGTCGTGGTCGGCGGCGCCACCACGCTCGACAGCCCGTTCCTGCGGCGGCCAGACCTTCTGCGCTCGCTGATCCTGCACTGGCAGCGGCACCCGTCGATCTCCTACCTGTTCTCCGGCCTGTTCATCGGCCCGACCTCGCAGGCCCCGCGCATCGACGAGGCCCGCCACGACGCGCTCTACGAGCTCGAGATCGCGCTCTCCCAGATCCACGCGCCCGGCGAGGGCAAGGCGCCGGCGCCCTGGCTGGTGGACCGGCTGCTGCGCAACCTGCTGGTCGACGTCACCGGCAACACCCACCGCGCCGAGATCTGCATCGACAAGCTCTATTCGCCCGACGGTCCCACCGGCCGGCTCGGCCTCGTCGAGTTCCGCGGCTTCGAGATGCCGCCCGACCCGCGGATGTCGCTCGCCCAGCAGCTGCTGATCCGCGCGCTGATCGCCCGGCTGTGGAAAGAGCCGCTCAAGGGCGACCTCGTGCGCTGGGGCACGGCGCTGCACGACCGCTTCATGCTGCCGCATTTCGTCTGGGAGGATTTCACCGACGTGCTGCGCGACCTGCGCGAGCACGGCTTTCCCATGCGCGCCGACTGGTTCGAGGCCCAGGCCGAGTTCCGCTTCCCGTTCTGCGGCGAGGTCGAATACGAGGGCGCCCATCTCGAGATCCGCCAGGCGCTGGAGCCCTGGCACGTCCTCGGCGAGACCGGCGCCATCGGCGGCACGGCGCGCTACACCGACAGCTCGCTCGAACGCCTGCAGGTCAAGCTGACCTCCGCCGACCCCGACCGCTACGCCGTCGCCTGCAACCGCCGCCGGGTGCCGCTGCAGCCGACCGGCGCCAACGGCGTCGCCGTCGCCGGGGTGCGCTACAAGGCCTGGCAGCCGGCGCTGGCGCTGCATCCGGTGCTGCCGGTCAACGCGCCGCTGACGTTCGATGTCTACGACACCTGGACCGGCCGCGCGCTCGGCGGCTGCGTCTACCATGTCGCGCATCCCGGCGGGCGCAACTACGACACCTTTCCCGTCAACGGCAACGAGGCCGAGGCCCGCCGCCTCGCCCGCTTCGAGGCGCATGGCCACACGCCGGGCGGCTACGCGCCGCCGGCGGAATCGCCGCATCGCGAGTTCCCGATGACTCTCGACCTGCGCCGCGCGCCCGGGATCTGAAGCATGGCCGCGCTCAGCGCCTCCGAAGGCGACCCGATCGCGCGGCTGCTCGCGAACTACGGCCCGCCCGAGGGCGTCGCCGACGAACTGCTCGACCCCCGGGGCCGGATCAGGCCGGTCTGGCGGCCGTTCCTGCGCCACTTCGCCCGGCTGAGCCCGGAGGAGGTCGCGGCGCGTTTCGCCCGCGGCGACCAGTACCTCCGCGACGCCGGGGTGTTCTACCGCCAGTACGGCGCCACCGGCTCGACCGAACGCGCCTGGCCGCTCGCCCATATCCCGGTGCTCATCGAAGCCGAAGAATGGAGCCGCATCGCCGAGGGGCTGATCCAGCGCGCCCACCTGCTCGAAGCGGTCTGCGCCGACCTCTACGGTCCCGGCCGGCTGGTCGCCGACGGCCACCTGCCGGCCGAGCTGGTCGCAGGCAGCCGCGAGTGGCTGCGCCCGCTGGTCGGCCAGCAGCCGCGCGGCGGGCATTTCCTGCATTTCCTCGCCTTCGAGATCGGCCGCGGCCCGGACGGCGACTGGTGGGTGATCGGCGACCGCGCCCAGGCCCCCTCGGGCTCCGGCTTCGCGCTGGAGAACCGGGTGGCGACGGCGCGGGTCTACGCCGACTTCCTCGCCGACGCCCGGGTCGAGCGCCTCGCCGGCTTCTTCCGCACCTTCCGCGACGCGCTCCAGGGCCTGTCCGAGGAGCCCGGCGCCCGGGTCGCGATCCTCACCCCCGGCCCGCTCAACGACACCTATTTCGAGCACGCCTACATCGCCCGCTACCTCGGCTTCGCGCTGCTCGAGGGCGAGGACCTCACCGTCGCCGACGGCCGGGTCATGGTGCGGACCGTCGCCGGCCTGCGCCCGGTGCAGGTGCTGTGGCGGCGCATGGACGCGGCCTTCGCCGACCCGCTGGAGCTGCGCGGCGACTCGCGCATCGGCACGCCCGGCCTCGTCGGCGCGGTCCGCCGCGGCACGGTGACGCTGGTCAACGCGCTCGGCTCGGGCGTGCTGGAAATGCGCGCTCTGCTCGCCTTCCTGCCGCGGATCGCCCCGGTGATCCTCGGCGAGCCGCTGCTCCTGCCCAACATCGCCACCTGGTGGTGCGGCGGCGAGAAGGAGCGCGCCCATGTCCGCGCCCAGACCGATCGGATGATGATCGCCTCGGCCTTCTCCACCCGGCTGCCGTTCGAGACCGACGAGCCGACCGTGCACGGCGGCCAGTTCCGCGGGACCGCCCGCGACAACGTCGCCGCCTGGCTCGAGGCCGAAGGCCCCCGCCTCGTCGGCCAGGAGGCGGTCACGCTCTCGACCACGCCGGCCTTCGTCGACGGCAGGCTCGCGCCCCGCCCGATGAGCCTGCGGGTGTTCCTCGCGCGCACCGCGACGGGCTGGCGGGTCATGCCCGGCGGCTTCGCCCGGATCGGCCGCACCCCGGACCCGACGGCGATCGCGATGCAGCGCGGCGGCTCGGCGGCGGATGTCTGGATCGTGTCCGACACGCCGGTCGAGCCGGTGACCATGCTCGCGGTCCCGAAGGGCGCCGACTTCGCGCGCGTGCTGCCGAGCGCGCTGCCGAGCCGGGCGGCCGACAACCTCTACTGGCTCGGCCGCTACGTCGAGCGCGCCGAGGGCGCGATTCGGCTCCTGCGCGCGCTGCATGTCCGGCTCGCCGAGACCGGCGACCGCGAGGCGCCGCTCACCGCCTATCTCGCCGAGGAGCTCGACGCCGCCGGCATCGACGCCGCGGAGCCGGTGCCCGCGGGGCTGCGCGCGATCCTGCGCTCGGCGACCTTCAGCGCCAGCCACGTCCGCGACCGCTTCTCGATCGACGGCTGGATGGCGCTCGACGACCTCGCGCGCACCGCCGGCCGCATGGCCGAGACCGCGGCGCCCGGCGACGACTGCGCCCGGGCGATGGGCGTGCTCCTGCGCAAGATCACCGGCTTCTCCGGCCTCGTGCACGAGAACATGTACCGCTTCGTCGGCTGGCGGTTCCTCACCATCGGCCGCTCGCTCGAGCGGGCGATCGCGATGGTCGCCATCCTGCGCGCGCTGGCGGCGGAGGATGCGCCCGACGGCGCGCTCGACCTCGCGGTCGAGGTCGGCGACAGCGTGATGACCCACCGCCGCCGCTACGCTGTCTCGACCAACCGCGCGACGGTGGTGGACCTGCTTGCGCTCGACGGGATGAACCCGCGCGCGGTGCTCTACCAGCTCACCGAGGTGCGCGACCATGTCGCGGTGCTGCCCGGCGCCGAGGTCAACGGCCAGCTTTCGGCGCTGTCGCGCGCAGTGCTGCGCGCCCATACCGCGCTCGCGATCATGACGCCCGACACGCTCGACGACGCCGCCCTCGCGGCGCTCGGCGCCGATATCGCCGCGATCTCCGAGCTGCTCTCCGAAACCTACCTGCGCTGAGGCGCCATGCTCTACGACATCGGCCTGACCATCACCTATTCCTACGACAGCCCGGCGGTCGCCGGCCGCCACCTGCTGCGGCTGACCCCGGCGGACCTGCGCGGCCCGCAGCGCCGGGTGTCGTGCTGGCTCGACGTCAGTCCCGAGCCGGCGGAGCGCCACGGCTTCACCGACTTCTTCGGCAACGTCGCCACCGAGATCGTTTTTCGCGAGGCGCATGACGAGATCGCCTTCCGCGTCTCGGCCCGGATCGAACGCCTCGCCCGGCCGCCCGCCTTCGACATCTCGCCCGAACTGCCGCGGCTCGTGCGCGAGATCGCCGCCAACCGCAGCCTCGGCCCGGACTCGCCGCACCATTTCCTCGGGGCGAGCCCGCGCATCCCCCGCATCCCCGAGGCGACGGCCTTCGCCCGCGAACGCCTCGCCCCGGGCATGACCGCGCTCGGCGCCGTGCGCGCGGTCGGCGAGGCGCTCTACGAGGAGATGACCTACGACAGCGACGCCACCACCGTCGACACGCCCCCCGCCGAGGCGCTTGCGAACCGGCGCGGCGTCTGCCAGGACTTCGCCCAGGTGATGATCGCCGCCCTGCGCGGGGTCGGCCTGCCCGCGGGCTACGTCTCGGGGTTCCTGCGCACCCGCCCGCCCCCCGGCAAACCCCGGCTCGAAGGCGCGGACGCCATGCACGCCTGGGTGCGCGTCTGGTGCGGCGCCGAGACCGGCTGGATCGAATACGATCCGACCAACGGGCTGGTCGTCGGGGCCGACCACATCGAGGTCGCCCGCGGCCGCGACTACGGCGACGTCTCGCCGGTGGTCGGCGTGCTGCGCATCTCCGGCGCGCAGACCACCGAACAGGCGGTGGACGTGCTGCCGGTTGAGCCGGCCGCCTGAGCCCGCGTCCTGCAATTGCAATGGTGCGTTCCTTCAAATATATCTGATTCTGGGGCGACGTGCTACCGGCAGTAACCAGGCGCTCGAACACATGACGCCGACTCGGGAATAACAAGAATGGACGAGTCATTGCACCCAGCTGCGCCGCACTACTTGCCGTGGTTCATCACATATCCGGGATCAACTGACTATCTGTTCAACATCATGATCGTCTTTCTGATCGTCGTGGTCTTCTCTGTTGGTCTCCTGTACCTGCGGCTGCACGCCCTGCCCGAACATTTGTCGCACGGCGCCAGCAAGATGCAGCTCCAGATCGTCGGCGTGCTGTGCCTGCTCGCGCTGTTCACCCACAACCATGTCTTCTGGATCGCCGCGCTCTTCATCGCGCTGATCGAGTTCCCCGACTTCGCGACGCCGCTCCGCTCGATCGCCGGCTCGCTGGAGAAGATGTCCGGCCGCCCGCCGCCCGAGACGCCCGCCGCCGATCCCTTCGCAACCGGCGTCGCGACCCCGGCCGCCCTCCCCGAGCCGAGGGCCTGACCGATGCTCGAGCTGCTGCTCTGCTCGTCGCTCACGGTCCTGCCGGACTACCTCTTCCGCCGCTTCGCCCAGGGCAAGCGCATCGGCCGCGAGATCACGCTGTTCTCGGTCTGGTACGAACTGCGCTGGGGCATCACCGCCTGCGTCCTGCTGACGCTGACGCTGATCACGCTGGTGTTCTTCTTCCACCCGGCGACGAACAGCGCCGTCTCCTTCTTCCGCACCGTCCCGATCATGACCGAGCGCATCGGCCGCGTCGAAGAGGTCTATTTCGACCTCCGCGGCCAGGGCGAGGAGGTCGAGGAGGACACGCCGCTGTTCCGGCTCGAAAGCTCCGAACAGGAGGCCGCCGCCGAAACGGCGCGGCGCCGGATCGCGGAAGTCGAGGCCGAGATGGAAGTCGCCCAGTCCACGCTGGCCGAGGCCGAGGGCAGGATCGTGCAGGCGCGCGGCGCCCATCAGCAGGCGCTCGACGAATACGACACCCGCGCCGAGCTGTTCGCGCGCAATCCCGACGCGATCGCCGCGCGCGAGGTCGAACGCGCCAAGGTGGCGGTCGACACCGCGCAGGGCGCGGTCGACGCCGCCCTCGCCAACAAGAACGCGGTCGCCTCCCAGATCGGCTTCGCCTTGCCGGCCCAGCGCGCCAGCGCCGAGGCCGAGCTCGCCCAGGCCGAGGCCGAGCTGGCCAAGTCGACGATCTACGCCGGCGTCCACGGCACGCTGACGCAGTTCGCCATCCGGCGCGGCGACCTCGTCAACCCGATGCTCCGCCCCGCCGGCATCCTCGTGCCGAGCGGCCGGACCATCGGCATCGTCGCCGGCTTCGGCCAGATCGAGGCCCAGGTGATCCGCGTGGGCATGATCGGCGAGGCCGCCTGCGCCTCGATCCCCTGGCGGATCATCCCGCTCGTCGTCACCGAAGTGCAGGACGTCATCGCGGCGGGCCAGGTGCGGCCGACCGACCTGCTGATCGATCCCACCCAGGTGACGGCCCCGGGCACGATCACCGTCACGCTCGAGCCGCTGTTCCCCGGCGGGCTCGACCGCCTGCCCCCGGGCAGCAGCTGCACGGTCAACACCTACACCAGCTATCACGACCGGCTGGAATCCCCCGATCTCGGCGCGCTGCAGCGCATCGGCCTGCACGCCATCGACGCGATCGGACTGATCCACGCGATGCTGCTGCGGCTCCAGGCGATCCTGATGCCGGTGCGCATGCTGGTGCTGGGGGGCGGCCATTGAACCAGGGCGCGGATCCGGGACCGTCCGGCGCATCCGCCCTCGGCCGGTTCGCGCCGCCCTTGATCGCCAGCCTCAGGGGCTACCGGCCCGACTGGCTGCGCATCGACGTGTCCTCGGGCCTCGCCATCGCCGCGGTCGGCCTGCCGAGCGCCATCGCCTATCCGGCGCTGGCCGGCCTGCCGCCGCAGACCGGGCTCTACGCCAGCATCGCGCCGCTGATCGCCTATGCGCTGTTCGGCCCGTCGCGCCAGCTCATCGTCGGGCCGGATGCGGCGACGATGACCGTGATCGCGGCGGTCTTCGCGATGCTGCCGGGCCTCGCCGAGTCCGACCGGGTCGCGGCGGCGGCGGCGCTCGCGCTGGTGGTCGGCGGGATGTGCCTCGGCGCCCGGATGCTGCGGCTCGGGGTGCTGGCGAGCTTCCTGTCGCGGCCGATCCTGACCGGGTTCTTCGCCGGCGTCTCGCTGTCGATCCTGATCGGCCAGCTCGGGCGGGTGACCGGCGTGAAGATCGAGGCCGAGGGGCTGATCGCGCCGCTCGTCGACCTCGCGGGCAAGGCCGCCACCATCCACTGGCCCACGCTGCTGCTCGCCGCCGCGATGCTGGCGCTGCTCTGGGCGGCGCCGCGGCTGCGCTCGCCGGCGCCCGGCCCGGTGCTGGTGGTGGTGGTCTCGGTCGCGCTGTCGGCCGCCTTCGACTTCGCCGGACACGGCATCGCGGTGGTCGGCGACATTCCGGCCGGTCTGCCCGGACTGGCGCTGCCCGCGTTCGGCGCGATGCCGCTCGACCGCCTGCTGCTCGGCGCCGCCGCGATCTTCCTCGTCAGCTTCGGCGCCGGCATCGTCACCGCGCGCAGCTTCGGCGTCCGCGGCGGCTATCCGGTCGATCCCAACCGCGAACTGTCCGGCTTCGGCGCCGCCAACATCGCCTCCGGCATGTTCGGCGCCTTCCCGATCACCGCCTCGGACTCGCGCACGGCGGTCAACGCCTCGGTCGGCGGGCGGACCCAGGTCGCCGGCATCGTCGCGGCGCTGGCGCTGCTAGCCACGCTGCTGTTCCTGCGCGACGCGCTCGCCGTGCTGCCGATCCCGGCGCTGGGCGCGATCCTCGCCGCCGCGGCCATCGGCATGATCGACTTCGGCGAGCTGCGCCGGATCTGGCGCATCAGCCGCATGGAGTTCGTCTTTGCGCTGATCGCGCTCTGGGGCGCGGTCGGCTTCGGCGTGCTCAACGGCGTGCTGGTCGCCATCGCCGCCACCATCGTCTACCTGCTGCGCAGCATGATGTTCCCGCGCGACGCGCTGCTCGGCCGCGTCCCCGGCCGCGAGGGATTCTACAAGCTGCACCGCACGCCGGACGCCCGCCCGGTCCCCGGCCTCACCCTGTGCCTGATCGAGGGCGGCCTGCTGTTCTTCACCGCCGATTTCGTCAAGAGCCGCATCGAGGCCATCGCCGCCGCCGAGGCGCCGGACACCCGCTGGCTGGTGCTCGACGCCAGCGCGATCGTCGAGGTCGACAGCACCGGCGCCGAGATGCTCGAACAGGTCCGCGCCGACCTCGCCGACCGCGGCGTGGCGCTGGGGCTCGCCGAACTGCACGCCCCCGCGCGCCGCCTGCTCGACCGCGCGGGCCTGATCGCCAGCATCGGGCCGGCGATGATCTTCGATGATCTGGACGACGCCTTGCGCGCCTGGGACGCCACGAACGCGTCGGGCGGAATGGAGGAGAACGAGACATGACAAAAAAGAAACCGACCGCTTCCGCGGAAACCGGGAAGCTGTCGAACAAGGTCTATGAAAAGGAGATCGCCCGGCTTCAGGTCGAGGTCGCGCATCTTCAGGCCTGGGTGAAGGAGACCGGCGCGCGCGTCGTCATCATCTTCGAAGGCCGCGACGCCGCCGGCAAGGGCGGGGTGATCAAGCGCCTCGTCGAGCGCGTCAGCCCGCGGGTGTTCCGCGTCGTGGCGCTGCCCTCGCCGACCGACCGCGAAAAGTCCCAGATGTACATCCAGCGCTACATCGCCCATCTGCCCGCGGCGGGCGAGGTGGTGATCTTCGACCGCTCCTGGTACAATCGCCCCGGCGTCGAGCGGGTGATGGGCTTCTGCACCGAAAAGCAGGCGCTGCGCTTCCTCGATCTCGCGCCGCGGTTCGAGACGGCGATCATCGAGAGCGGCGTGATGATCCTGAAATACTTCCTCGACGTCAGCGAGGCGGAGCAGGAGCGCCGCTTCCGCCAGCGCATCGACGACCCGCTCCGGCAATGGAAGCTCAGCCCGATGGATCTGGAATCCTACCGGCGCTGGTGGGACTATTCCAAGGCTTACGGCGAGATGATCCGGGCGACCGATTCCGAGGTCGCGCCCTGGTGGATCGTGCCCTCGGACGACAAGAAGC
The DNA here is from genome assembly GCA_964438465.1 of uncultured Rhodovulum sp. Lineage (GTDB taxonomy): Bacteria > Pseudomonadota > Alphaproteobacteria > Rhodobacterales > Rhodobacteraceae > Amaricoccus. The sequence continues at coordinate 12,227 of CAYTMB010000038.1, forward strand.
GGGCGCGCGTCAACTGCATCTCCCACATCCTGAAATCGATCCCCTACGAGCGGGTCAAGTACCACGAGCCGAAGCTCGGCAAGCGGCAGAAACGCCCGGACGACCACCCCGAGGAGACCGCCTTCCGGAACGTGGTGCCGAACGCCCTGTGATCCGGCGGGCCAGGCCCCCGAATCTGAACCTGCGACGACCCGAGGAGTTTGAGACATGGCTGACAACACACCCGCCCGCCCCGCCGTCCCGAGCGCGGAAGACCTGCGCATGAAGCTGCTGACGGCGCAGATGGAGGAATTCGAGCGCCGGGAAAAGGCCAGGGCGAACGAACAGAAGGCGCTGAGCGCCTTCACCGAAGAGTTCTTCAGCAAGCACGTCAGCGCGGAGGAGCGGGCGATGATCACCCGGCTCGTGACCAACGCGGTGAACGACGGCAAGTTCGAGGCGCTCGTCTACAGCTTCCCGTCCGACCTCTGCACCGACAGCGGCCGCGCGATCAACAACGGCGACCCCAGATGGCCGGAGACGCTGCAGGGCAAGGCGAAGGAGCTCTACGACGGCTACAAGGCCAACGTGCAGCCCAAGGGCTTCAGGCTCAAGGCGATGATCATCAACTTCCCCGGCGGCGTGCCCGGCGACGTCGGATTTTTCCTGAACTGGGCCCCGGAAGCGGTCTGA
>CAYTMB010000039.1:0-12887 GCA_964438465.1 uncultured Rhodovulum sp.
CGGCCGAGAAACGCCGGCGGCCGCACCGGCTCGCGCCCGAGGAACAGGTTGCGCGCGATCGACAGCTGCGGCACCAGCGCGCTGTCCTGGTAGATGGTCTCGATGCCGTTCGCGATCGCGTCCTGGGTCGAGCGCAGCTCGACCTTTTCGCCCTTGATGCGGATCTCGCCGGTGGTCTTCGGCACCGCGCCCGACAGCACCTTGATCAGCGTCGACTTGCCGGCGCCGTTGTCGCCGAGCAGCCCGACGATCTCGTTCTCGCGCACGGTGAAATCCACGTCGCGCAGCGCGTGGATGCGCCCGTAGAACTTGTTGACGCCTTCCATGCGGATGAGGTCGACCATGCTCACACTCCCGCGTTGTGCCGGCGTTCCAGCCAGGAATGCAGCGCCATCATCCCAAGGATGATCGCCCCGATGAAGATGTTGTAGGCCAGCCCCGGCACCCCGATCATGACGATGCCGTTGCGCATCAGCCGCAGGATGAAGATGCCGATCACCGTGCCGATGATCGTGCCGCGCCCGCCGCTCAGCGCCGTGCCGCCGATCACCACCATGGCGATCACCTCGAGCTCGTATCCCATGCCGCTGTTGGGATTGGCCGCCGAGGTGCGGATCGAGGAGATGATCCCGGCGAAGCCCGCCAGCACCGAGCTCAGCATGAACAGCCGCATCTTGACGGCCTTGACGTTGACGCCGCGCGCCGCCGCGGCGCCCGGGTTGCCGCCCGAGGCCTGGATCCAGTTGCCGAACCGCGTCCGGGTCAGCACGTAGTGCAGCGTGACGGCCGCGAGCGCGAACCAGAACAGCGACATGTAGAGCCGCAGCGGCCCGGCCCGGAAGTCGCCGACGAGGACCGAGGCGAGCCACTGGCCCTCGGCGTTCCAGGTGCGCTGCGGAAAGCCGTCGGTGATGTAGAGCGCCGTGCCCCGCGCCACCAGCAGCATCCCGAGCGTGACGAGGAAGGACGGGATCTTCAGCGCGGTGACGAACCAGCCGTTGACCGCGCCGATCGCCGCCGCGATCCCGATCGCCACGAGGAACGAGACCTCCATCGACGCGGCGCCGCTGTTGAACAGCGCCCACAGCAGCACCGGCGTCAGCCCGAACAGCGACCCGACCGACAGGTCGAACTCGCCCGACGTCATCAGCAGCGTCATCCCGAGCGCGATCAGGCCGAGCTCGACGGTGAAGGCCAGCGTGTTCGAGATGTTCAGCGTCGACATGAAGGCCGGGTTGATCGAGGTGAAGGTCACGATCAGCACGATCAGGAGAATCGCGGGCCCGGCCTCCGGCCGCGCCAGCAGGCGCATGGCCAGGTTCTGCTTGTCCAATGGGGAAACCTCGGATGGGGGAACGCCCCGCGGCGCGGACGGCCGCGGGGCAGGGGCGTCACTTGCCGCTGAGCACGTCGTCGTAGGCCTGCGCGGTGTCCTTTTCGTAGAGCGCGCCGGTGATCACGTCGAAGCCGGTCGGGATCCCGCTCGCGGCCATCGCCGCCAGCGACAGCGCCACGTAGCTCGTCGCCTGCGGGTCCTGCCATTGCGCGGCGTTGACGTAGCCCTCCAGCACCTCCTGCGTGGTGTCGAGCGAGTTGCCCCAGCCGACCACCGGGATCTCGCCGGCCGGCACGCCGACCTGGTCGAACACCCGCTTGATCGAGCCGGTCACCAGATCGCCGAGCCCGATGATCGCGCTGATCTTCTCGCGGTTGGCGGTCAGGTAGTCCGACATCCGGGTGATGATCTCGGCCTGGTCGAGCGTCGCGTCGGTCACCTCCCAGGTGATCCCCAGCGGCTCGAACACGCTCGCGATGCCCTCCTCCTCCTGCACGCCGTAGGTGGCGCCCGGAACCTCGACCGGCAGCCAGACGAAGTCGCCGGATTCCACCAGCCCGTTGTCGACGAGATACTGCGCCCAGTTGCGTCCGAACACCACGTTGTCGCCGCCGACATAGGCGTCGAAGCTCGCGCTCGGGTCGGGGGTGTTGAAGTTGATGATCGGGATGCCGGCGGCGTTGGCCTCGGCGGTGATCTCGACCAGGCTGCCCGGGTCGGGGCTCGTCGTCGTGATGCCGTCGGCGCCGGCGGCGATCGCGGCGCGCAGCGCCTCCTGGTGCGAGGGCACGTCGTTGGAATGGAACGAGGTGTTCACCGTGTTGCCGGTGTCCTCGGCCCACTGGTTGGCGCCGTCGAGGAAATAGGTCCAGACCGGGTCCGCCGGCGAGCCGTGCGAAATCCAGTAGAAGGTCTTGCCCTGCGCGAAGGCGGGCGAGACGGACGCGGCCGTGAGCATCGCCGCTCCGACCGCAGGCAGCAGCCACCGTTTCATCATGAGGTTCATCCCTGTTGGCGCCCGGCTTCGTCCGCGGCTCGCGGCGGGGGCGCTTGGTTGATTGCAGTCCGGGCGCGCTGTCGGCGCCCGGCGGATCCTTCGGGTCCGTCGTCGTGCGGACCCCTGTCGCCTGTCCTCCCCTGTCAGATGTCCGGAACGTTCTCGCGGAAGATAACCTGTGTGCGGATGCCGATCCAGTCGCGCACGTCCTGCCCGAGCGCGGCCCGGCGCAGCCGCTCGATCGCCTCGCGGGCCTGCACCCGCGGGTTCTGGTCGATCACCGCGTCGACCGTGCCCTCGATCAGATACCGCCGGGTCGCTTCGGTCAACTCGTGGCCGATCACCACGATCTCGCGCGCCCGGCCGGATTTCTTCAGGGCGTCGGCGATGCCGCGCAGCCCGCCGCCGATGTTGTAGACGCCGCCGAGCGCGGGGCGGGTCGCGAGCAGGGCGCTGGTCTCGGCCCGCGCCCGGTCGCTGTCCTCGGCGACCTCGCGGAACTCGACGATGCGCAGGTCGGGGAAGTCCTCGGCGAGCAGGTGGCGAAACCCCATCTCGCGCTCCTCGTGGCCGCGATAGGACAGCGAGCCGGTGAACAGCGCGACCTCGGTCCGCCCCGGCGGCATCAGCCGCCCGAGCAGGTAGCCCGCCAGCCGGCCCGCGGCGCGGTTGTCGATGCCGATATAGCCGACCGTCGGCAGGCCGGCGATGTCGGAGATCAGCGTCAGCACCGGCGCGCCGCCCGCGATCACCCGCCGCAGCGCCTCGCGCACCGCCGGATGATCGACCGGCACCACGCCGATGCCGTCGCTGCCGGGCGCCACCCGCTCGATGGTCTCGGCCAGCGCCACCGGGTCGATGCCCTCGAAGCGGTGCACCCGCACCGTCACCGGCCCGGCGGCGAGCAGGCCCTGGTTGCCGAGATGCCCCGCGAACAGATCCATGAACGCCTTCGAGCCGCCGGGAATCACGAAGTCCAGCGCCACCGGCCGGCTGTCGGCCCGCGCCTCGGGGTCGGCCGCGCCGCCGGCGTCGCTGTAGCCGAGCCGCTGCGCCACGCCGAGCACCCGGCCGCGGGTCGGGGCGCGCACGCCCTCGCGGTTGTTCAGCACCCGGTCGACCGTCGCCGTGCTGACGCCGGCCTCGCGCGCGATGTCGGCGATCGTGATCCGCAGCATCTCCGTCACGCCGTCTCCCTGGGCCAGAGCTTGCCCGAACGCTGCCACGGCGATGGCGATGCGTCAAGCAATCCATCAGCAGCAATCAGGATTACATCAAAAATCATCAGATCGGGATTGACAGCCGTGGCGGACCCGCGGCAGTTTGGGCCGGTCGAATGACAGGACGCCGCGATCCCGCGACTTCGCTCGGGGCCACGCGGCGCGGGGGAGGAAACAATGTCCGACGCCCTGGGCTTCGCGCCCGACGCCGAGATTCGCTGCCGCGACTTCGCCATAGGCTGCATCGGCGCCGGCTTCATCATGGGCGACGTGCATCTCGCCGCCTATCGCAAGGCCGGCTTTCCGGTCGCCGCCATCGCCTCGCGCACGCCCTCCAAAGCCCGCGCGCTGGCCGACCGCTGGGACATCCCCCAGGCGCACGACACGCCGGAGGAGCTGATCGCCGACCCGTCGGTCCAGATCCTCGACATCGCCTTCCCGCCCGACCAGCAGCCCGATCTCGTCCGCCTCGCCTGCGCGCAGCCCCATATCAAGGGCATCCTCGTGCAGAAGCCGATGGCGATGAACCACGCCGACGCCCGCGTGGTGGTCGAGGCCTGCGCCGCCGCCGGCAAGGCGCTCAGCGTCAACACCAACATGCGCTTCGACCAGTCGATGCGGGTCCTCAAGCAGATCCTCGACCGCGGCGCGCTCGGGACCCCGGTGATCGCCACCATCGAGATGCGCGCGGTCCCGCACTGGCAGCCGTTCCTGCAGGACTACGACCGGCTGACCTTCCTCAACATGTCGATCCACCACATCGACGTGCTGCGCTTCCTGTTCGGCGAGGCCGCCACGATCTTCTCCGCCGCCCGCCCCGACCCGCGCACCGCCTTCGCGCACAGGGACGGCATCGTCGCCTCGACCATCGGCTTCGAAAGCGGCGTGATGGCGGTGTCGCTCGAGGACGTCTGGAGCGGCCCGCGCGAGGAGGGCTTCGACAGCGACATCTACATCAAATGGCGCGTCGAGGGGACCGAGGGCGTCGCCCAGGGCACGATCGGCTGGCCCGACTACCCCGCCGGCTCGCCCTCGACGCTGCGCTACGCCTCCAAGGGCGAGACCGGCGGCAAATGGGTCGAGCCGACCTGGGACACGATGTGGTTCCCCGACGCCTTCGCCGGGGTGATGGAGCAGATGCAATACGCGCTGAAATCCGGCGAGGCGCCGCTGCTGACCGGGCGCGACAACCTCGGCACGATGGCGCTGATCGACGCCGGCTATCGCTCGATGGAGACCGGCCGCTCGGTGCGCCCGAGCGAGATAACAGGATAAAAAGGGGAGGCTGACGCCATGATGCAGATCGGAATCTTCAACGGGTACTTCCCGTACGACCTCAAGGAGCAGGCGCGGAAGATCAAGGCGCTCGGCTTCAACGCCGTGCAGCTCGACCTCGCCTTCAAGGACATCGACTTCTCCACCCCCGAGGCGATCACAAGGGAGAAGGCGAAGCGCGTCCGCGAGACCTTCCGCGACCACGACCTGCCGGTGGTCTGCCTGTCGGGCTACACCAACATCGTCCACCCCGACCCGGCCGAGCGCAAGAAGCGCAACGACATGCTGAAGGCGATCATCCGCCACGCCCGCGACTTCGGCACGCCCTATGTCATCTCCGAGACCGGCACCTTCGCCACCGACAGCGACTGGGTCTCGCATCCGAAGAACAAGACCGAGGAGGGCTTCGAGGACTGCCGAGCGGTCATCGCCGAGCTCACCCAGATCGCCTACGACCACGGCGCGACCTTCCTCTTGGAGACCTATGTCAACAACGTCGTCGGCTCGGTCGAGGAGACCGTGCGCATGTTCGCCGAGATCGACCACCCGGCGCTCGGCCTCTTGATGGACCCGACCAACTACTTCGAGGCGCATAACATCGGCGACATGGACAAGGTGCTGAAGCAGATCTTCGACACCCTCGCCGACAAGGTGAAGATCGGCCACGCCAAGGACGTGAAGCTCGCCGGCGAGGACAAGTCCGAGAAGCACGCCGACATCGACGCCGCCGAGAGCCATTCCTTCCGCGGCGTCGGCGAGATCGAGCTGCCCGCCCCCGGCCTCGGCGCGCTCGACTACGACTACTACCTCAGGCGCCTGTCGGAGAAGCACCCCAACATCCCGGTCATCATCGAGCATCTCGACGAATCCGACGTGCCGCGCGCCTTCGACTTCCTCAAGGGCAAGATGCGCGCCCTCGGCGTGTGACCTTCTGTAATATTCTGTAATATCAATGATCTAAGGCCGGTCCCACTGCGGGACCGGCCACGCCCCGGAGAAGCGCGATGCCGACACTCTACGGCCAGGACCTGACCCGCCGCGACCTGCGGACCCGCATGGGCATGCTCTCCCAGGTCGCCGGCGTGCGCCTGATGACCCTCGGCGACGGCGTCGAGCGCGGCGTGCGCATGCTCGAATTCCGCACCGGCACCGGCCTGCGCTTCACCGTGATGATCGACCGCGCCTTCGACGTCGCCGATGTCGAGCACGCCGGCCGCGCCGTCGGCTGGAACTCCCCCGCCGGCTTCCGCAACCCGGCGCTGCACGACTACGAGGCCGAAGCCGGCCTCGGCTGGCTGCGCGCCTTCTCCGGCTTCAACGTCACCTGCGGCCTCGACCACATCCTGTTCATGCACGAGCAGGACGCCAGCCACTACCACTACCCGCCGAAGAAGACCGTCGCCTCCTCGATCCACGGCCGCATCAGCACCATCCCCGCCCGCCTGACCGGCTACGGCGAGACCTGGGACGGCGACCGCTGCACCCTCTGGGCCGAGGCGGTGGTCCAGCAGTCCACCGTCTTCGGCGAGGACCTGCATCTCCACCGCCGCATCTCGACGGAGGTCGGCTCCGACGCCTTCACCCTTGAGGACCGCGTGGTCAACCACGGCTTCTACCGCACCCCGCACATGTTCCTCTACCACATCAACGCCGGCTGGCCGGTGCTCGACGCCGGCTCCCGCTACCTCGCCCCGATCAAGGACGTGCTCTGGGCTGGCCACGCCGGCGAGAACTACCGCAAGCAGAACGTCGGCTACCGCACCCTCGGCGCCCCGGCCAACCCGTTCGGCGAGCAGGTCTGGGAGCACGCGATGGCCGCCGACGCGAACCACAAGGTCCCGGTCGCGCTGGTCAACGACCGCATCGGTTTCGGCGTCCTCGTCGAGACCGACATCCGCGAGTTCCCCTGCCACTACGAATGGCAGAACCTCCAGGCCGGCAGCTACGCCCTCGGCCTCGAGCCCTCGACCAACCACGTCCTCGGCAAGGCCTTCGCCGAGGAGCGCGGCGAGCTGATCTGGCTCGAACACGGCGAGGACCGCCGCTACGCCACCCGCGTCGAGATCCTCGACGGCGCCCCCGCCATCGCCGCCGCCGAGGCCCGCATCCGCGCCATCGCCGTCCAGCCCGACGCCGACTACCCCGAGCAATCCGGCGCCTTCCCCCAGCTCGGCGGCCGCTGACATGACCGGCGTCCACGGCCGCAGGATCCTCTACACCGGCGCCGCCGGCGGCCTCGGCCTCGAAACCACGCTCGCCCTGCTCGAAGCCGGCGCGCAGGTCATCGCCGTCGACAACGACCCCGCCAAGGTCGCCGCCCTGACCGAAGCCGCCCGCGGCGCCGCCGGCCTGCGCCTCGCCACCCTCGACCTCGCCGACCAGCCCGCCCTGCGCGCCGGCCTCGACGCCCTCGCCGCCGAGACCGGCGGCTTCGACGTCGTGATCAACAACGCCGCGATCTATCCCTCGAAGCCGTTCGAGGACTACAGCCTCGCCGAATACCAGGCCGTCCAGCGCATCAACGTCGAGGCCGGCGTGATCTGCGTCCAGGCCGCGCTCCCCCACATGCGCGCCCAGAACTGGGGCCGGATCGTCAACATCGCCAGCGTCACCACCTCCGGCGGCTGGGCCAACCTCGCGCCCTACGTCGCCTCCAAGGCCGCGCTGATCGGCCTGACCCGCGCCTGGGCGCGCGAGTTCGGCCAATGGGGGATCACGGTGAACTGCGTCTCGCCGGGCGCCTTCCCGACCGACGCCGAGAAGATCCACCCCGACCCCGAGGGCTACAACGCGATGGTGCTGGAGCGGCAGGCGGTCAAGCGCCGCGGCGGCGCGCGCGACATCGCCAACGCGCTGATGTTCTTCGCCTCCGACGCCTCGGGTTTCGTGACGGGCCAGACGCTGAACGTCGACGGCGGCTGGGTGATGAGTTGAGCGATTTGGGGATACGGGACGGACGATGGGAATTCTGACAGGCTACCGCGTGCTCGACTGCTCGATCGCCATGGCCGGGCCGCTCGCGGCGCAGCGCCTCGGCGATCTCGGCGCCGACGTGGTCAAGGTCGAGCCGATCACCGGCGAATGGCAGCGCCACGTCGCCGCCGGCGGCGCGAAGGGCAACCGCATCAACGTCAGCTTCATGTCGCTCAACCGCAACAAGCGCTCGCTGGCGGTCGATCTGAAGAACCCCGAGGGCAAGGCCGTGCTGATGGACCTCGTGCGCAGCGCCGACGTGTTCCTGCAGAACTACCGCCCCGGCGTCGCCGCCCGTCTCGGCGTCGATTACGACACCCTGCGCGCGGTCAACCCGCGCCTCGTCTACGTCTCGATGTCCGGCTACGGCGAAAGCGGCCCCTATGTGAACTGGCCCGGCCAGGATCTCGTGCTCCAGGGCCTGTCCGGCGCGATGCTGTCGGCCGGCCGCGAGGGCGAGCCGCCGACCCCCGCGGGCCAGTATCTCGTCGACGCCGTGACCGCCGCCACCGCCTCCGAAGCGGCGCTGGCCGCGCTGCTGCACCGCGAGCGGACCGGCGAGGGCCAGCTCGTCACCGTCAACATGCTCGACGCCATCACCACGCTGCAGATGCAGGAGCTGTCGGTCTTTCTCAACGCCGGCAAGCCGCAGGCCCGCTCCGCCGAGCCGCACGCCCATGTCTACATCCGCGCGCCCTACGGCGCCTTCGCCACCGCGGACGGCTACATCATCCTCGCCTTCCCGCCGCTGAAGAAGCTCGGCGCGCTGATCGGCGCGCCCGAACTGCTGGAGATGGACGAGGAGACCGACGGCTGGGCCCGGCGCGACGAGGTGTTCCGGCTGACCCGCGAGCGGCTGACCTCGCGCAGCACCGCCGACTGGATGCGGCTGTTCCGCGCCAACGACATCTGGTGCGGCCCGGTGCAGGGCTACGCCGAACTCGCCGCCGACCCGCAGATCGCCCACAACGGCACGCTGGTCGAATACGACCACCCGACCGAGGGCCATATCCGCGCGCCCGGCTTCCCCTATCGCTTCGCGCAGACGCCCGCCGAGGTGCGCCACGGCGCGCCGCTGACCGGCGAGCACACCGCCGAGGTGCTGCGCGAGGCCGGCTACGACGACGACCGGATCCGCGCGCTGGCCGGCGCCGGCGCGATCGGGGTCGGGACCGGCGCGTGAGCTTCCGCGGCCTGACCTGGGACCATCCGCGCGGCTGCCGCGCGCTCTTCGCGGCGGCGCAGCGCGCGCGGGCGGCCGGGCTCGACCTCGTCTGGGACAAGCAGCCGCTGGAAGGGTTCGAGAGCGCCCCCATCGCCGATCTCGCCGCGCGCTACGACCTCGTGGTGATGGACCACCCGCATGTCGGCGAGGCGGTCGCGGCCGGCTGCTTCCGCCCGCTCGACACGCTGTTCGACGCCGCTTTCCTCGACGGACTGGCGCAGGCGGCGGCCGGCCCGGCCTTCGCCTCCTATGTCTACGGCGGCCGGCCCTGGGCGCTGCCGCTCGACGCGGCGACGCAGGTGATGGCGCTGCGCGCCGATCTGGCCGGGGACGCGGCTCCGGACACCTGGGACGCGGTGGCGGATCTGGCGCGGCGCCGGCCGATGGCGCTGTCGCTGGCCGGGCCGCACGCCGCGCTCAGCCTCTCCTCGATCGCGGTGGCGCTGGGCGAGCCGCCGGCCTCGCGTGATCCCGACCGTTTCCTGTCGGACGACGGCGGCCGGGCGGCGCTCGACCTGCTGCGCGGCCTCTACCGGCTGCGGGCGCAGGCGGCGGACGGGCTCAACCCGATCGGCGTCCTCGAGGCGATGGCGCGGGGCGACGACCTCGCCTTCTGCCCGCTGGTCTACGGCTATGTGAATTACGCCCGGGCCGAGGACGGCCGCCGGGCGATCCGCTTCGCCGACGCGCCCGCGGCGCGGCCGGGCGGCCGGCCGGGCTCGACGCTCGGCGGCACCGGCATCGCGATCTCGACCCGCTGCGCGCCGAGCCCGGCGCTGATCGCGCATCTGGCATGGCTGATGGCGCCGGAGACCCAGGCCGGGTTCATCCCCGCCGAGGCCGGCCAGCCGGGCCTGCTCAGCGCCTGGGACGACGCGGGCGTGAACGCCGCCTGGGGCGATTTCTACGCGGACACCCGGCGGACGATCGAGGCGGCCTGGGTCCGGCCACGCTACCCGGGCTACATCGCCTTCCAGACCGAGGCCTCGGCGCTGATCCGCGACGGGCTGGAGGCGGGCGGCGGCGACGGCGCGCTACTCGGGCGGCTGCAGGACCGCTATTCGGCGAGCCGGGCGGCGGGAGGGGAGATCTGAGATGACCACCGAGATCGGGCTCGAGGTCGCGGACCATGTCGCGACGATCACCATCGACCGGCCGGCCAAGCTGAACGCGATGACCCCGGCGATGATCGCCGCGCTGCAGGGCATCGCGAAGGCGGTCAACGACGACCGCGACGCCTGGGTGGTGGTCCTGCGCGCGACCGGCGACCGGTCGTTCTGCGCAGGCTCCGACATCGGTGGGCTGGACGATTACGTCGATCCGGTGGCGCTGCGCGACCGCCCCGACTACTGCGACGCGGTGCGCGGCATCCTCAAGCCGGTGGTCTGCGCGATCAACGGCTACGCCTTCGGCGGCGGGCTGGAGATGGCGCTGTCCGCCGACATCCGCATCGCGAGCCCGAACGCGCGCTTCGCCGCGCCCGAGATCAAGCTCGGCTGGATCGGCGGCGGCGGCATGACCTACCTGCTCGCCCATTCCGTCGGCCCGTCGAACGCCGCGAAGATGATCCTGACCGGCGACCCCATCGACGCCGAGACCGCGCTGCGCTGGGGGCTGGTCAGCGAGATCGTCCCGCTCGACGACCTGCACGCCCGCGCCGCGGACCTCGCCCGCACCATCGCCAGCCGCGCGCCGGTGGCCGCGCGCATGGCCAAGGACAACCTCCGCGCCGCCTACGAGATGAGCCGCGAGATGGCCGTCCGCTACGAGCGCGACCTTCAGACCATCTGCTTCGCCACCGAGGACGCCGCCGAGGGCCGCCGCGCCTTCGCCGAGAAGCGCCCGCCTGTCTATCGCGGCCGATAGGCGCTAACCTCGCATTCACGGATCAGTTGTTCCACGATTACAAAGACTTGCCGAATATTCACGCTGAATGGCCGCGGAAAGGGCTCCGAATGCGGGTCGAACTGGACAAAAAGATCCTGCTGGTCACCGGCTCGACGCAGGGCGTCGGCGCCGAGGTGGCGCGGCTGGCGGTCGCGGCGGGCGCGACCGGCGTGCTGATCTGCGGGCGCAACGCCGACCGCGGCGCCCAGGTGGCCGCCGACCTGCGCGCCGCGGGGGCCGAGGTCCGGTTCGAACCCGCCGACCTCGGCGATCCCGATGCGCCCGCCCGGCTCGTCGCGGCGGCGCTCGAGACCTTCGGCCGCGTCGACCTGCTGGTCAACGCCGCCGGCAACACCGACCGCGCCGGGTGGACCGACGCGACGGGCGAGGACTGGGCGCGGATCTTCGCCGTCAACGCCCGGGCGCCCTACTTCCTGATGCAGGGCGTGCTCGCCGACATGGTCGCCCGCGGCGAGGGCGGCGCCATCGTCAACATCCTGTCGATGAACGCGCATTGCGGCACCGCCGAACTGGCGGTCTATTCGGCGAGCAAGGGCGCGCTGGCGACGCTGACCAGGAACGCGGCCCACGCGCATCTGGCCGACGGGATCCGCGTCAACGGCATCATGATGGGCTGGGCCGACACGCCGGGCGAGCAGGTGATGCAGGGCGACATTCTCGGCCAGGGGCCGGACTGGGCGCGCCGGGTCGCCGCCGCGATGCCGCTCGGGCGGATGCTGACCGCGACCGAGGTGGCCCGCCACGTCATCTGGCTGCTGAGCCCGCAGGCGGGGATGCAGACCGGCACGCTGATCGACCTCGAGCAGGCGGTGGTCGGCGGGCCCGTGCCGCGCGCCGTCGCGCCGCCCGCCTGACCCGGCTTCAGCGGCCGCGCGGCTGGCTCGCCAGCGGAGAATAGGCGCAGCGGTCGGGCTTGAGGTCGATGAGCGGCGTGCCGTCGAGGCAGTCGAGGCCGCGCACCACCAGCGCCGCCCCCTCGCGCCGGATCAGCGTCACCAGCGCGGTTCCGACCGGGTTCGGCCGGACCGGCGAGCGCAGCGAGAACGTGCCCACGGCGACGGGGCCGTGGTTCGGGTTCTGCCGGATCAGGTCGCGGCGCGCGCGGTGCAGCCAGTACAGCGCCTCGATCCGGGCGCAGCGCTCGATCCCGTCCAGCGCCGCGTCCCAGGGCGCGAACAGCTCGATCCGGCATTCGGGACCGGCCACCGGGTCGCCCTGGCGCGGACAGTCCGCGCGCAGGGTCCAGGGCGTGCGGATCCGCCCGATGAAGGCGAGCGCCGCGTCGGCCGGCAGGGCGGCGTCGGTGGCGACCTCGTGCGGGCGAAGGGCCTGGGCGTCGGTCACGGCCGGAAGGGCGCCGCTCAGTCGATGGCGATCATCACGTCGGAGGCCTTGATCACCGCATGGGCGTCCTGGCCGACGACGAGGCCGAGATCGGCGACGGCCGCGTTGGTGATCGAGGAGGTGACGATCACGCCGTTGCAGTCGAGCCGGACGATCGAGGTGGTGGCGCCGGTCTCGATGCCGGTGACGCGGCCCTTGATGATGTTGCGCGCGCTGAGTTTCATCGGGTTCCCTCCGTTATGCTCACCCGTTCCTATCGTAACCGGGCCGCGGTGCGCCAGCGGATTGCGCCGCCGCCGCCGCGCCGGACGAGGCGCGGGATCGCGCCGGGCTGCGGCGTAGCGCCGGCCTCGGGCTCAGTCCTCCACTGCGGCGTCGGGACGGTCGTCGCCGCGGGTGACCTCGGCGTGCCAGCGGCCGCGCTCGTCCTCCCAGGTGATGCCGGCGCCGACGCCCGGCTGCTGCTGCTCGGTTGCGGCGCGGGCCGCGGCGAAATGCGCGGCCTCGCGGGTCGGAAAGGTTTCGGAATAGGTGCCGCCGACGCGGTAGGCCCAGCCCCCGTCGTGCTCGACGATCGAATAGATCACCTTGGCCATGTCGCTGGCTCCC
>CAYTMB010000040.1:0-1870 GCA_964438465.1 uncultured Rhodovulum sp.
TGGTGCAGACCCTGCGCAACACCTCGCAGTTCGCGCTGCTGCCGGTCTTCGTGCTGCTGCTCGGGATCGGCGAGGCGTCCAAGATCGCCATCACCTTCTACGCCGCGGTGTTCTTCCTGCTGATCAACACCATCGTCGGGGTGAAGTCGGTCGACCCGCTGCTGCTGAAGGCGGCGCGCTCGATGGGCACCTCGGACTGGGACCTGTTCCGCAAGGTGATCTTCCCCTCGGCGATCCCCTCGATCGTGGCGGGCGCCCGGCTCGGGGTGAAGGCCTCGCTGTTCTCGGTGATCGCCGCCGAGATGCTCGCGGCGCGGTCGGGCATCGGCTTCCTGATCCAGCATTCCCAGCTGATGCTGCAGTCGGCCAACATGTACGCCGGGATCATCACGCTGACCGCGGTCGGACTGGTGGTGAACTACGGCCTCGTCGCGATGGAGCGCAAGGCGACCCACTGGCGCGCGACGCCGGACTCCCAGCCCGCCTGAGCCTTCCCCAAAACCTTCTCCGGCGCCCCGCGTCGCGGGCCCGCCCCAGCCGCATCCTGCAAGGAGCAGAACGATGAAACGCACCCTCCCGCTCACCCGCCGCGCGACCGGCCTCGCGCTCGCGGCGCTCGTCGCCGCCACGGCGCTGCCCGCCGCCGCCGTCCGCGCCGAGCAGGCGCCGAAGACGATCCGCATCGGATCGACGGCGCCCGGCCATCTGAAGTTCATCCTCTACCGCAACCTCGGCCTGCTGGAGCAGGCCTTCGCCGAGGACGGCGTCGACATCGAGCTCGTGACCTTCGACGGCGGCTCGGCGGCCAGCGTGGCGCTGGGCTCGGGCGAGCTCGACCTCATGTACACCGGCAACAACCCGGCGCTGCGCCTCGCCGCCAGCGGCGCCGACGTGGTCGCCGTCGGGCTGTCGAGCTGGAACCCGCTGAACGAGACCATCGTCATCGTGAAATCCGACTCGGACATCGACAGCATCGACGACCTCAAGGGCAGGAAGGTGGCCTATCTCGCCGGCACCGTCCGGCATTCCACCTTCGCCAAGGCGCTGGCGACGGTCGGGCTGACCACGGACGACCTCGAATCGTTCAACTTCGGCATCGAGACCGCCGGCCCGGCGCTCGACCGCGGCGACGTCGACGCCATCGTCGAGAGCGGCGCGACCGTGCAATCGCTGATCGACCAGGGCTTCGCCAGGACGATCTTCGACGCGAACGACCATCCCGGCTGGGTCAGCCCGTTCCCGATCTCGGTGAACGGCCGGTTCGCCCGGACCTATCCCGAGACGCTGGCCCGGCTCCTCGCCGTCGACATCGAGACCGCGCGCTGGGCCGACGCGAACCCCGAGGAGACCATCCGGATCTTCGCCGAGGAGACCGGCCGCCCGGTCGAGGCGATCCGCGCGACCTACCCGGACAACCTGTTCTTCCAGTCGCCCGAGTTCTCCGACGCCGCGATCGCCTCGCTGAAGGAGGAAGAGGCGTTCATGGCGGCGAACGACCTGCTCCAGGGCAGCGTCGACTACGACAAATGGGTCGATGCGAGCTATCTCGCCGCCGCGCAGGAATTGCTCGCGACGCCGACGAACTGAGCGCCGGAGCGGAGTCCGATCCGGCAGAGCCGGCTCGTCCGCTCCAGCGTGATGATTTGTCGCGATATCTTAATCACCGGACGATTCCGTCCGGTTGGATATCGCTCTAGATAGCCTGACGCGGCGCGGGAAGGTCCGCCTTCCTGCGCCGCGCCATATCCGAACGAGGGACGCCCGCCCGCCATGACCGAAGCCGCCGGAACCCGGGCGTCCTCCCGCCGCATCGCAGCGCTCGTCGCCTTCGTCTTCTTCATCCAGCTGCTCGACGGCACCATCATCGCCA
>CAYTMB010000040.1:1970-12770 GCA_964438465.1 uncultured Rhodovulum sp.
GCGCTCGTCGCCTTCGTCTTCTTCATCCAGCTGCTCGACGGCACCATCATCGCCACCTCGCTGCCGCATATGGCGCGGGACTTCGGCACGACGCCGGTGGCGATGAGCCTCGGGATCACCGCCTACCTGCTGGCGATGGCCGTAGTGCTGCCGGCGGCGGGCTGGGCCGGCGAGCGCTTCGGCGCCCGCCGGGTGCTGCTGGTCTCGATCTCGCTCTTCACGCTGGCCTCGCTCGCCTGCGGCCTCGCGGCGCGGTTCGACGCCTTCATCCTCGCGCGCATCCTCCAGGGCGCGGCCGCGGCGCTGATGGCGCCGGTCGGACGCCTGCTGGTGCTGCGCAACGCGCCGAAGTCCGAGCTGATGACCGCCATCGCCACCATCACCTGGCCCGCGCTGTTCGCCCCGGTCATCGGCCCGGTGCTCGGCGCCTGGATCACCGAGACCTTCGGCTGGCAGTGGAACTTCTTCGTCAACCTGCCGCTCGGCGCGGCCTGCATCCTGCTGTTCCTGATCCTCGTCCGCGACGACGAGCCGGTGGTGCGGCGCCGCTTCGACTGGCCCGGCTTCGCGCTCTGCGCCTCGGCGCTGCTCTGCGTCCTGAGCGGGCTCGAGCTGTTCGTGAACGGCCATCCGCCGGCGCTGGTCCTGCCGCTGGCCGCGGTCGGCTCCGGGCTCGGCTATCTCGCGGTCCGGCATCTCGGCCGCCGCGACGAGCCGCTGTTCGAGCTCGGCGTCTGCCGCATCCCGTCCTTCCGCATGGCGACGATGACCGCGGGCACGCTCGGCCGCATCGCGATCAACTCGACGCCCTTCATCCTGCCGCTGCTGTTCCAGGTCGGCTTCGGCCTGTCGGCGATCGCCGCCGGCCAGCTGGTGCTGGTCTATTTCCTCGGCAACCTCGGCATGAAGAGCGTGACCACCCCGATCATGCGCCGCTTCGGCTTCAGGCGGGTGCTGATCGTGAACGGCCTCGCCGCCGCGCTGGCGATCGCGGCGCTCGCCTTCGTCGAGGCCGACCTTGCGCCGCCGCTGCTCTGGGGCGTGCTGTTCCTCGCCGGCGCCACCCGCTCGCTGCAGTTCACCGCGCTCAACACGCTGACCTTCGCCGACGTCGGCGCCGCCGACCGCGCGACCTCGGCGACGCTGTCCTCGGTGACCCAGCAGATCGCGATGCTGCTGGGCGTCGCGCTGTCGGTGGCGATGATTCGCCTGTCCGAGACCGCCCGCGGCGTCGAGGCGACCGAGCTCACCGACTTCCGGGTCGCCATCCTCGGCATGGCGCTGGTCGGCGCCGCTTCGGCGCTGTCCTTCCTCGCGCTCGCCCCGGAGACCGGCCGCGAGGTGTCCGGCCACGCCGCCGCCGCGCGCTGACGTCCGGTCTTCGTTGCGATCCGGTCGAGGTCCGTGCGCGGGCGAGCCCGGATTTTCGGGGTTTCCGGATTCGGGGTCCTGAGGCCGGCTTGAAGCCGGCGCCGGGATCTTGGCGCCTCTCCGGCGGGGAGGGGGTGCGGCGAGGTCGCGCCGGAGACGGCGATCCGCATCGCCGACCGGGCGTCGCGCCGATGGCCCGGGCCGCGGCCGACCTCGCGCCGTGAAGAAAAAGAGGCGGGCGCAGATGCGCGCCCGCCTTGCAGTCCTGGATCGCCTCGCGCTGGGAGGTGGCGGCGACCCAGTCGTCTCTAGGCCTCGGCCACCACGACCTCGTGGTCGAGGATCCGGTCGACGGTGAAGACCAGCTCGTCGCCGTCGAGCTCGGCGGGCGCCGAGGCTCCCGCCACGAGCAGCCGAACCGACGCCGCGGCGGCCGCGCCGCGAAGACGGACCTCGACCGGGCCGACGGGCGCGAGGTCGTACTGGCGGCCGGGGACGCGCGACAGCAGCAGGCGGTTGTTGAGATGCAGGATCTTGCGCCCCTCCTGTTCGTAGAGATCGGCGGTGACGACGCCGTGGCCGCCCGACAGGGTGACGCGGGCGCGCTCCCCGAGCGCCCAGCGCACGGCGTTCTCGAACAGCAGCGCGTGCTCGAACGACTCGTCGCGCGCAAAGCAGCGGTCGAGGTCGGCGACGAACCAGACCAGCTTGCCGCCCGACGGCGCCTGTTTCGCGACGATGGCGGGCAGGTCGGAGTTGGGCTCGCGCATCCAGGAGGTCTCCGGCGGATAGATCGGAAACTCCGGGATGTAGGTCGCCAGCACCTCGGCGTCGCCATCGACGGTCACGACCGGCAGATAGCCCCCGAACGGCAGGGTGTCGGTCGCCTCCAGCCCCGCCAGGACCGGATGCCGCGCGGCGCCGTCCGCGCTCGGCGCCGTGGCGTCGCGCGAGCCGTAGACCCCGGCGCGGATCTCGGGGGCGAGCCGCAGGTAGCTGTGCCGCGCATGCGTCTCGATGTTCAGGTTCGGCGCGTCCTCGCCGCCGTGGTCGCCCTCGCCGCGATGCACGCCGAACAGCGCCCCGAGCGCGAAGTCGCCGCGCGCGTCGCCGTACTGCGTCGCGATCGAGGTCTCGCCGGTGGCGATCACCGAACCGCCGCCGGCGACGAAGGCCTCGATCCCTGCGATCTGCGCGTCGCTGAGCCCGCCCATGTTCGGAAGGACGATCACGCTCAGCCGCTCGCCGGCCGTCGCGATGTCGTCGGCGTGCAGCGGGACGAAGGTGACGCCCGCCCGGTTCAGCGCCTTCACCACGCCGCGGTAGGGCGCCATGGTCTTGTCGGCGGCGCCGGCCCGGCCGAAGTAGTCGTGGTTCTGCTGAGTCCAGACCACGCCGACGTCGGCGGTCAGCCTGCGGTTCACCAGCAGGTCGTCATGCTCGGCGTGCCAGCCGAAGATCGGCTCGGCGGTCCGGTACTGCCGGCGGTCCTCGTGCATCGAGCCGATATGGTGCCACCAGGGCTGGATGCCGCCGGCGAAGCCGGAGGAGGACCAGAGCCGAACCTCGGCGGCCGGCATGCTCGCGAGGCGGAAGGCGGGGCCGCCGAGCTGGTACTGCGGCATCGATTCGGGGATCAGCTTGTCCCAGCCCGCGACTTCGTGCAGCCGCTTGCCGGCCTCGGTGTTCTGCTCGAAGCCGTCCTGGGGATTGCGCCGCTGGTGGTCGAGCATGACGATCGCCGCCTCGGGCAGGATCTGCTGCAGGTCGATGAAGCGCGCCGAGTTGTAGAGCAGCTCGCCGCCGATCATCCCCATCCAGGCGCAATGCGCGCCGCCGGCCGCGCGGGTCACCCGGTTGTTGAGCTTCCAGAGGTCGGTGCGGCGCTGGAAGTTCCAGCGCACCCAGTCGCGGTAGCCCTCGGCCGACCAGTCATGCGCGCGCGGCAGCGCCTTGCCGGCGTAGTCCTGGAACTGCGCCCGGCAGTGGTCGCAGTAGCAGATGTTCGCCCGCGGCAGCCCGGCCCAGCTGTTGTCGGTGAAGCCGTCGGGCCGGCTGCGCGCGATGATCTCCTCCATCACCGCGGGCAGGTATTCGCTGTAGTAGGGCGAGCCGATGCAGGTGACGTATTTGTCGGCCTGGCGGTAGGGCGCGCCGTCGATGTCGCGGCATATCCAGTCGGGATGCGCGTCGTGAAAATCCTGCGCCACGCGGTTGGAATCCATGCGCGCCAGCACCGTGAGGCCCTCTTCGCGGGCGGCCGCCACGATCTCGCCGTAGAGGTCGCGGTCGCCGAGCTTCTCGGCGCGATGGTGCAGCGGGAAGGCCGAGGGATAGTAGGCGACGATGCCGCCGGCGTTCACGATGACGCCCTGGATCTTCGTCCGCCGCCAGTGCGCGCGCCACCAGTCGGCGTCGTAGCGCGCGGGGTCGTTCTCGACCAGGTTGGTCTGGGCCCAGCGCAGCGTCCTGCGATACCACGGTTCGTCGCTCATCATCTTCCTCGCTTCGCTCGATCGGTGGCCCTCCATAGCCGAGGCGGCGCCCGCCCGCCCGGCGCCGCGCGCCGGCTTTCCGCGATGCGGAAGGCGCCGCAATCGGCCGACTTCCACCATGCGGAAGCGTCGGCGGCGTCGCTTGCCGCCCCGCAAGCCCGATCCTACCGTCCCTTCACCAGCGCCGGACGCGCTCAAACATGGGTTGCTCCAAGGCGGCCCGGCGGGCGGCGCCTTCGCAAGGGGAGAAGCGATGCAGGTCAATCGGCGCATATTCATCGGCGGCAGCGCGGCCGCCCTCACCCATGCCGCGGTCTTCGGCGGCAAGGCCTTCGCGCAGGGCGTCGACACGCTGCGATGGGCCGGCGCCGCCCGGGGCCTGCGGACGATCGACCCGCACAAGTCGATCCAGGGCCTCGACGCCAACGCGATCATCGCGGTCTACGACAAGCTCGTCGACCTGCCGCGCTGGCGGTTCCCCGAGACGCTCGACGACCTCGCCCCGCGGCTCGCGACCAGCTGGACGCGCTCGGAGGACAGCAAGACCTGGACCTTCCAGCTTCGCGAGGGGGTGCAGTTCCACAAGGGTTACGGCGAGATGACGTCCGAGGACGTCAAGTACACCTTCGACCGCGCCACCGACGCCGAGCGGATCGGCGGCGTGCGGCCGAAATTCGTCAACATCGCGAGCGTCGAGACCGACGGCCCCTATACGGTCGTCTTCCAGCTCGACGAGCCCGACCCGCTGTTCCCGCTCGGCTCGCTCAGCGACTACGACGGCGCGGTGATGAGCAAGAAGGCGATCGAGGAGAAGGGCGACGAGGCGATCGGCATCGACCCGATCGGCACCGGCGTCTACATCCTCGAGACCGTCCATTCCGACCCGTCGCAGGGCGTCACGCTCGCCGCGAACGCCGACTACTGGGACACCCCGGCGGTCACGCCGAAGCTCCAGATCCTCTACATCGCCGACACGACGGCGCGGACCCTCGCGATCCTTTCGGGCGACGTGCACATGATCGAGGGCGTGCGCGGGCCGGGCTGGGTCGACTCGATGAAGCAGCGCGACGACACGCTCAACTTCGACATCGCCAGCCCCGGCAGCTTCTTCACCATCCACCTCAACCTGACGACGCCACCCTTCGACGACGCCAAGGTCCGCCAGGCGATCTTCTACGCGATCGACCGCGACGAGATCGCGACGGCGATCGCGCCGATCAGCCAGCGGAGCTACGGCCTCAACCCGCCGTCCTTCCCGGGCAGTTTCACCGCCGAGACGATCCCGCCGGAGGTCGCCTACGACTACGATCCGGAGAAGGCCAAGGCGCTCCTCGCCGAGGCCGGATATCCGGACGGGCTCAGCTTCCCGGCGATGACCTCGCAGCGCGAGGACTATTCGGCGATCATGCTGATGATCCAGGACCAGCTGCGCCGGGTCGGCATCGACATGCAGCTCGAGATCAAGGACCATACCGCGTTCCACGCCGATCAGATGATCGGCAAGAACACGGTCTCGCAGCACTCGTCGGCGCTGGCGCCGGTGCCGACCCAGGTCGTCGTCAGCTATCTCGCCAAGGAGGCCGAGGTCCGCGCCGACGGCAACGGCGGCTGGAACTTCAGCCGCTACGGCACCGCCATACCCGGCATCGACGACATGCTGGCGGCGGCGCTCGCCGAGCCCGACCTCGAGCGCCGCTACGAGCTCGTCCGCGACATCGAGGTGAAGGCGCTGGCGGACGCGGTGGTCCTGCTCGTCTCCACCAACGGCTACCTCGTCGTCCGGTCGCCCAAGGTGGACCTCGGTTTCGACGTGGTCTCCGGCTACGTGAACTGGCCCATGTCGCAGGCCAAGATCACCGGCTGACGCCCCCACCGATCGCCGCGCGCGCCCTGCGCGTCATCCCGGCCCCGCATCCTGCGGGGCCGGCCCGAGAGGCCATGCCCCGGCCGCAAATGGAGAATATTCGAATGAGCGGAGTCCCTGCCGTCAGCGTCGTTTTGCCCGAAGCGCTCGCATCCAACCCGTCGCTGGCCTGGGCGGCCGGCGCGCTGAAGGAGGCGCTCGCCAGGCGGGACGTCGCCGCGCGGATCGGCGCCGCAGCGGCGCAGGGCGTCGTCGTCGAAGTGGCGGGCGCGGGGGTGAAGCCGTCCTTCGGCGAAGGGCTGCCCGAGGTCGCCGAAGGCATGGCGCTGCTGCGCAAGGGCGACCGCATCCTCGCCTGGGGGCATGATCCGCGCGGGATCGTCTACGCGCTGACCGAACTCGCCGACCGCGTGGCGCATGCGCCCGCCGAGGATCTGTTCGCCGGAACCTTCCCGCTGGTCGAGCAGCCGTCTGCGCGCATCCGCTCGATGGCGCGGCTGTTCTGCAGCGAGGAAGAGGACAAGGTCTGGTACAACGACAAGCAGCAGTGGCGGGACTACCTGACCATGCTCGCCTCGAACCGCTTCAACCGGTTCTCGCTGACGCTGGGCATGGGCTACAACTATCCCTACCACAATCCCTGGATCACCGACGTCTACTTCTACTTCTCCTATCCCTTCCTGCTCGATGTCGACGGCTATGACATCCGCGCCAAGGAGCTGTCGGCCGAGGAGCGTGACTCCAACCTCGAGATGCTGAAGTTCATCGGCCGCGAGGCGGCGCTGCGCGGGCTCGACTTCCAGCTCGCGCTCTGGACCCAGCGCTACGATTTCGACGACGTGCCGCGGGCGAACTACAGCATCGAAGGCGTGACCGAGGCCAATCTCGCGCCCTACTGCCGCGACGCGATCACCCGCCTCCTGGTCGAGGTGCCGGAGATCACCGGCCTGACCTTCCGGGTCCATGTCGAGGGCGGCATCGCCGAGGGCGACTACGGCTTCTGGGAGGAGGCTTTCGCCGGCGTCGCCGCGGCCGGCCGCCCGGTCGAGATCGACATGCACGGCAAGGGCCTCGACCACCGCACGATCGACATCGCGCGCAAGTCCGGCATGCCGGTGACCGCCTCGCCGAAATATCTCGCCGAGCACATGGGGCTGCCGTATCATCAGTCGGCGATCCGCAACAAGGAATACCCGCCCGAGACGCCGCGCAGCGAGCGCGAGAAGCTCTCCGAAGGCTCGCGCAAGTTCCTGCGCTATTCCTACGGCGACCTGCTGACCAAGGACAAGGACTACAGCGTGCTCTACCGGATCTGGGCCGGCACCCAGCGCGTGCTGCTCTGGGCCGACCCGGTGATGGCCGCGGGCTACGGCAAGAGCTCGATGTTCGCCGGCTCCGACGGCGTCGAATGGTGCGAGCCGCAGAGCTTCAAGGGCCGCATGGGCACCGGCATCCCCGGCCAGCGCTTCAACTACCAGCAGCACGGCCTCGCCACCAGGCAGGACTGGCGCAAGTTCGACTACCAGTACCGGGTCTGGGGGCGGCTGCTCTACAACCCCGAGGCGCCCCGCGACAGCTGGATGCGCTGGCTGGTGCGCGAATGCGGCGACGCCGCCGAATCCTGCGAGGCCGGCCTGTCGCAGGCCAGCCGCGTGCTGCCGCTCGTCACCCTGGCGCACGGCCCCTCGGCCTCGAACAACCACTACTGGCCGGAGATCTACACCAACCTCGCGCTGGTCGACGGCTCGGGCAAGCGCGCCTACGCCTTCGACATGGAGGGATCGGTCCGCTTCGGCAATGCGCCGACCTTCGACCCCGCGCTGTTCGCCACGGCGCGCGAATACGCCGAGGATCTTCTCGCCGGCCGCACCTGCCACCGCTACACGCCGCTCGACGTCGCCGACTGGCTGGAGGAGATGGCGGTCGGCTGCGAGACCGCGCTGACCAAGGCGCGCGGCGCCTCCGACTTCGGCCGCGCCGAGGTGCAGCGCATCCTGCTCGACGTCCAGATCCTCGGCTGCATCGCCCGCTACTTCGCCGAGCGTTTCCGCGCCGCCTGCTGGGCCGAGCTCTTCGTCGCCACCAAGGTCAGCGCGCTGCTGGAGCCGGCGATCGACCACGCCCGCCGGGCGGTGCTCGCCTGGGAGGGGGCCGCGGCGGTGTCGCGCGACCTCTACCCCGACGACATCACCTACGGCCCGCAGAGCTGGCTGCGCGGGTCCTGGCATTCGCGCCTGCCCGAGATGCAGGCCGAACTGCTCGACCTCGAGGCGGTGCGCAACCTCGGCGGCACCGAGTCGGTCAAGGCCGACGCCGCCACCGCCGCCGCGGTCGAGGCGCTCCGCGCCCGCCGGCCCACCGTCGCCGGCGGCCCGATCGCCGAGGCCGCGGCGAGCTTCGCCGCCGGCAAGCCGTTCCCGGTCCGCCTGCGCGCCGTGGCCGACCTCGACCCGGTGCTGCACTACCGCCACGTCAACCAGGCCGAGCGCTGGCGCTCGACGGCGATGCGCAAGAACGGCGACGGCTTCGCCGCCGAGATCCCGGCGGACTACACCGAGTCGGAGTTCCACCTGCAGTTCTTCATCAGCCTCAACCGGCAGGGCCAGGCGGTGCTGGTGCCGGGGCTGCAGGACAGCCTCGCCAACGAGCCCTATGTCACCGTGCTGCAGGAATAGGAAAAACCGAGCGCCGCGCCCGCCGGGCGCGGCGCTCCAGCCAGGGAGGCGACGCCGATGGCGAAATACCTGATCCTGCGGCTGCTGGACGCGATCCCGACCGTGTTCCTCGTGCTGCTCCTCGTGTTCATCGCCATGCGCATCCTGCCGGGCGATCCGGCGATCGCGGCACTCGGCGACATGGCGACGACCGAACAGCTGCAGATGTTCCGCGAGCGGATGGGTCTGAACGACCCGCTGTGGCTGCAGTTCATCAACTTCGTCAAGGGCGTGCTGACTCTCGATTTCGGGTCCTCGATGATGAACAACCAGAACGTGGTCGCGCTCATCCGCTACAACCTGCCCTACACCATCGAGCTGACCATCGTGGCGATGCTGATGGGCGTCGTCGTCGGCATCCCACTCGGCGTGCTGGCGGCGACCCACCGCAACCAGCTGCCCGACGCGGCGGTGCGCGGCTTCTCGCTGATCGGCTACGCCATCCCCGACTTCTACCTCGGCGCGCTGCTGCTGATCACCTTCGCGCTGAACCTCGGCTGGTTCCCGATCAACGGCGGCGGCGAGGGCTTCGCGGACCGGATGCACCACGTCTTCCTGCCGGCGCTGACGCTCGCCTTCGTCAAGGCGGCGTTCATCGGCCGGCTCACCCGCACCTCGCTGCTCGAGGTGCTCGGCAAGGACTACATCCGCACCGCGCGCGCCAAGGGCGCCAGGGAGAACCGCGTGATCTACCGCCACGGCCTGCGCAACGCGCTCCTCCCGCTGACCACCGGCCTCGGCCTCAGCCTGCTCGCCACGCTGTCGGGCTCGGTCGCCATCGAGCTGGTGTTCAACCGGCCCGGCATCGGCAAGCTGCTGATCGGCGCCATCGCCGAACGGGACTATCCGGTGATCCAGGGCGGCGTGGTGGTCTTCGCCATGTTCGTCGTGGTGATCAACCTGCTGATGGATCTGCTCTACATCGCCGTCGATCCGCGCATCCGGGTGAACTGATGACCGACATCTCCAGCGCCGCAACCACACGGCTTCTCGCCCCCGAGGCGAGCCTCCTGCGCACCATCCGCGGCGTCCTCTTCGGGCGGCCCGGCACCCGGATCGCCGTGGCGATCATCGCGGTCTTCGTGCTCACCGCGATCTTCGCCCCGCTGCTCGCGCCCTATGACCCGGTCACCCAGTCGATGACGCGGATCAACCGGTCGCCGAGCTGGGAAAACTGGCTCGGCACCGACCAGTTCGGCCGCGACGTGCTGTCGCGCATCATCTTCGGCTCGCGCAACTCGCTGATCTTCGGCCTGTTCTCGCCGTTCTTCGCGGCGATCATCGGCACGACGCTCGGGGTGATCGCCGGCTATTTCGGCGGGATCATCGACCGGGTGATCTCGCGGGTCATCGACCTGCTGCTCTCCTTCCCGGAGCTGCTGCTCGCGATCCTGATCGCGGCGGTGCTCGGCGGCGGCTTCTGGAACATCATCATCGTCATCACCATCGCCTTCGTGCCCGGCTTCGCCCGGGTGGCGCGGGCGCAGACGCTGTCGGTGAAGCAGGAGCCCTATGTCGAGGCGGCGATCGCCGTCGGCGTGCGCACGCCCGTCATCATCTTCCGCCATGTCCTGCCGAACATCATGGCCCCGATCGTCGTGCTGATGATGCTCTGGGTCGCCTCGGCGATCCGTCTCGAAGCCTCGCTCAGCTTTCTCGGCATCGGCACTCAGCCGCCGGCGCCGAGCTGGGGCAACATCATCCGCGACGGGCTCAACAACCTGTTCGGCTCGCCCTGGCCGATCATCGCCGCCGGCACGGCGATCACCCTCGTCGTGCTCGCCTTCAACCTCGTCGGCGACGCCGTGCGCGACGCGCTCGACCCGACGACGGCGGACCAGGGATGACCGACATGACCGTCACCGACCGCTACGCCGCCGTGGCTGCGCCCGCATCGACCGATGCGCCCGTGCTCTCGGTGCGCGATCTCAGGACCGCCTTCCGCACCCGCGGGGGCTGGCTGCCGATCGTCAAGGGCATCTCCTTCGACATCGCGCCGCACCAGACGCTGGCCGTCGTCGGCGAGTCCGGCTCGGGCAAAAGCGTGACCGCGCTGTCGATCATGCGGCTGCTGTCGCCGGAGAGCAGCCGCATCGAAGGCTCGGTCCGGCTCGGCGGCCGCGAGCTGCTGACCCTGCCCGAGCCGAAGATGCGCGAGGTCCGCGGCCGCCAGATCGGCATGGTCTTCCAGGAGGCGATGACCAGCCTCAACCCGCTCGCCAGCGTCGGCGCGCAGATCGCCGAGGCGCTCACCATCCACGGCCGGATGTCGGGCGCCGCGGCGATGGACGAGGCGGTGCGCCTGCTCGAGCGGGTCCGCATTCCGGCGGCGCGCTCGCGGGCGAACGACCTGCCG
>CAYTMB010000041.1:0-12736 GCA_964438465.1 uncultured Rhodovulum sp.
GCGCGACCCGAGGCGATCAGGCGGAGTTCGTATCCGTCGCGCGATCAGCCGCGCGCGATGGCGGTTCCCGTCGCATCGAAATAGTGCAGGTCGCCCGGGTCGACGGCGAGTCCGATCGCCGCCGCCGCCGCGGGAACGACGGCGTTGCAGGCGACGAGACAGGTCTCGCCGCTTTCGAGGACGACATGCAGCAGCGACGAGGCGCCGGTGTATTCGACGATCGACACCCGTCCGCGCAGCGGCGCATCGAGCGGCGGGGCGACATGCAGATGCTCGGGGCGAATCCCGACCTGCGCGGCGTCCGGCGGGGCGGCGCCGAGCGACCGGGCCGCGGCCACGGGCAGGACGTTCATCCGCGGGCTGCCGATGAACTGGGCGACGAAGAGGTTCGCCGGCCGCTCGTAGAGCGCCCGCGGCGTGCCGACCTGCTCGATCCGGCCGTCGCGCAGCACGACGATGCGGTCGGCCAGCGTCATCGCCTCGATCTGGTCGTGGGTGACGTAGATCGGCCAGCACCGTGCTCGTCACGCTGCACCTCAAGGGCTGATCCTGCGGCCGCGCTCGCGCTTCCGGCTGCGAATTCGTCGAGTGGGCGGCGGCCGCGCCGCGGAGCATCTGCGGCGCCGCGGGGGCCGGGCGACGGGCAGGCCGAAGCGGCCGCCGTCGCGCCTTTCGGGTTTGCGGACGGCGACGGCTTCGAGGCCGGTCGCCGGGCGGCCCGATGATCAGCCGAAGTGCCGGACCATGTCGAGCGCGGTGTCGCCGTCGATGATCAGGCCGCGGGCGATGCCGCTCGACAGGAAGGCCGTCGCGGCCGCGCGCTTCTCCAGTCCCGCGACGAGCGCGATCACGCTGGTCTTCCGGAGGTCGTCGAAGCCGAGGGCGATCGTGCGTTCGTTGAGCTCGTGCGACACCGGGCGGCCCTGGTCGTCGAAGAACAGGCCGTTGGTGTCCCCGACGGCGCCGGCCGCCCGCAACGCGGCAAGTTCGCCGGCGGAGATCATGCGCTGGGTCCGCAGCAGCGAGCGTTCGGTCAGTTCGCCGATCGAGATGTAGGCGACGGTCGTCGAGCGCGCGATCGCCAGCGCCTGCTGGACGATCTGCTGCGACAGCAGCACGTCGCGCGCAGCCGCGGTGTCCGCGATGAACGGCACCGGCAGCACATAGCCCTCGCCGCCGGTGGTCCGCGCAAGCGCATGCACGACCTCGAACGGATTGTAGGACGAATTCGCGGTCAGCGAGCCCATCAGGCTGATGAACCGGGCGCGCGGCGCCGACACCCCGGCGAGGTTCAGGGTCATCTGCTGCAGCGTGCGGCCCCAGCCGGTGCCGACGACGGCGTCGCGCTTGTCCTGCAGATGGCGCTTGAGATGCGAGGCCGCGGCCATGCCGACGCCGCGGAAGGCGAAGCGCTGCAGCACCGCGCGGGCCGCCGTCGCCTCCCTGCCGTCCGGCCCGGGCGTCGCCTCGCCCGCCTCGGCGCCGAGCAGGGCCGGGGTGCAGACGCAGAACTCGAGGCCGAAGCGGGCGCGGATCGCCTGCTCGACCGGGAGCATTCCGACGTCGGCGTCGTTGATCCGGATGCTGACCAGCCCCGAATCGCGGGCGTCCGACAGCAGCTTGTTGACCCGCGCCCGGGTGATCCCGAGGCGCTGCGCCGTGGCCTCCTGGTTCAGCTCGGCGACGTAGTAGAGCCATGCGGCGCGCGCCATCAATGCTTGGTCTTCATGGGCTTCCGCCCGGGGGGTGCTCATCGTCGCGCTCCACTTCGCGGGCGCGGTCCGCCCGCTGGCCTTACAAATGTATCCTGACTTGACATTTGTATCAACTGCCCGCATCGTTGCCGCGTCGGGTTAGCCGACGGCACAACTGGCCATCAATGGCACAGGGAGGAACTTGGAATGAAGGACCGGTTTTCCGGAATGCTTGCGGCTGCGTCCGTGACGGCGGCCCTGTTCGGGGGCTCCGCAGCGTCGGCGCTGGAAATCGCCTGGGTTCACGCCAATGCGGCGGCCCAGTCAGAGCAGCGGGTGAAGGCGGGTTTCGACGCCTGGCTGCAGGAGACCGGCAAGGGCGACTGGAACGTCAGCCTGCTCGACAGCGGCGGCTCGGGCGAGGCGACCGCCTCGAACATCCAGGACGCGGCGAGCCGCGGCGTCGATGCGATCATCATCAGCATGGCCGACCTGCGCGCCTCGCGCGCCGCCCTCGACGCCGCCACCACGGCCGGCATCCCGGTGTTCGCCGCGGATTCGGGCTATGTTGACGGCGTGGTGGTCGACATCACCACCAACAACTGGGCGATGTCCGCGGATGTCGACACCTACCTGCTCGACCAGATGGGCGGCCAGGGCAACCTGATCTTCCTGCGCATGGCCGAGCATCACGGCACCCGCAAGCGCGGCGACGTGATGGAGCAGGTGCTGAAGGAATACCCGGACGTGAAGGTGCTCGCCGAGCACAACATCGACTACACCGCGTTCTTCGAGGACACCAACAAGACCATGGAGGACTACGTCGCCCGCTTCGGCGACGAGATCGACGCGGTCTGGGCGCCCTGGGACGAGCCGGCGCAGGCGGCGATCAACGTGCTGAACGCCGCCGGGCGGACCGACGTCAAGGTGATCGGCATCGACGGCCATCCGAACGCGGTCGCCGAGGTCTGCAAGCCCGACAGCCTGATGATCGCCACGGTCTCGCAGCCCTTCGAACAGATGGGCGGCCAGATCGGCGAGTGGATCGAGGCGGTCGTGGTCGAGGGCAAGCCGGCGGACGAGGTGATCCCGTCGAAGACCGTCTACATGGACGCGCCGCTCGTCACCAAGCGCAACTGCGAGGACTTCATGTAGGTCCCGCGCGGGGGCGATCCGCGGCCCCGGCCGCGGATCGCCCCCGACCCTCTCGCGACAATCCCGGACCGGGGCCGCATGCGGCCGTCGAGGAGCCCGCCATGGAAGTCCGCCTGACCGACATCACCATGCAATTCCCCGGCACGCTGGCGCTCAGCAAGGTCGACGCCACCTTCCGCACCGACGAGGTCCACGGCCTCATCGGCGAGAACGGCGCCGGCAAGTCGACGCTGGTCAGCATCCTCGGGGGCAGCCTGCACCCGACCGGCGGCTCGATCAGCATCGCCGGCGAGCCCGCGCGGCTGGAAAGCCCCCGCGACGCGCTGCTGCGCGGCATCGCCCATGTCAGCCAGGAGGGCAGCCTGGCGCCGGCGCTGACCGGCGCCGAGAACATCCTGCTCGGGGCCGAGCCTGTGGGCCCGGGCGGCATGATCCGCGGCGGCGCGCTGCGCGCCGATGCGGCGGCGCTGGTGAAACGCTGGTTCCCCGAGGTCGCGATCGACCTCAACCGCCCGGTCGCCGAGCTGCCCATGGCCGACCGCAAGGTGATCGAGATCGTGCGCGCCCTGCGCGGCGAGGTGACGCTGGTCATCCTCGACGAGCCGACCGCGACGCTGCCCGCGCGCGAGAAGGAACAGCTCTGGACCATCATCCGGTCGCTGCCCGGGCGCGGCGTCGGCGTGGTGCTGATCAGCCATTTCCTCTCGGAGATCATGGCGCTGTCGGACCGCATCACCGTGCTGCGCGACGGCCGCCGGGTCTGCACCGAGGCCGCGAGCGACCTCGACGAGGGCAAGCTCGTCGACCTGATGCTGCGCCGGTCCGGCGGCGAGGCGCGGCTGGCGACCGCGCGCGCCGCGCGCGACCTCGGTCCGACCGCGCTGGCGCTGCGCGACTGGACGGTCGGGGCGGTGCGGGTCGACGCCTTCCAGATCCGCGCCGGCGAGATCGTCGGGCTGATCGGCCTGACCGGCTCCGGCCATGTCGGCTTCGCCCGCTCGCTGCACAACGCCGCGGGCGCGCGCTGCGCGCATTTCGAGATCGCCGGCAAGCCGGCCCGGCCGGCCGGGCCCCGCGCGATGCAGGACGCCGGCGTCGCGCTGGTGCCCGACCACCGCATGGAATACGCGCTGATCGGCGACTGGGACGTGCGCGAGAACCTCGCGATGGTCCATCCCGAACAGGGCGCGATCGCCGGCGGCGTGCTGTCGCCGGGCCGCGAGGAGGCCGAGGCCGGCCGGGTGATGCGCCTGCTGAACGTCAAGGCGCATTCGTCGCGCCAGCTCCTCAAGACGCTCTCGGGCGGCAACAAGCAGAAGATCTCGATCGGCAAGTGGCTGTACGGCGCCCGCGACCGCTACCGGGTCATCATCTTCATCGAGCCGACCGAAGGCGTCGACATCGGCGCCAAGGCCGAGATCTACGCCGAGATGCGGCGGCTCGCCGCCAGCGGCGTCGCGATCATCATCGCCTCGTCCGACCTGCTCGAGATCGAGGCGCTGTCGGACCGCGCCGTGCCTTTCGTCGACCAGGTGGCGGGCGACGAGATCGGCCACGACGCCTTTTCCGAGCAGACCTTCATCAACGCCATCTCCGGAGTAGCCGCATGACCACCGCTTCATCCGCCGCCGCCGCTCCGAGCCACGATCTGGTGTTCGGCCTCGTGCGCAAGGAACTTGTCCAGCGCTACAGCACCCTCGTCGTGCTGATCGCGATGTTCCTCGTCTTCGCCGTGACCGTTGATCGGTTCATGACGGCGCAGAACCTGCTGAACATCGCCCAGCAGATCTCGATGCTGACCATCGTCGGCGCCGGCCTCACCTTCGGCTTCGCCGCGCGCGAGATGGACCTCTCGGTCGGCTTCACCGTCGGACTCGCCGGCGTGCTGGTGCCGCTGCTGCTGGTCCAGGGCGTGGCGCTGCCGCTGGCGCTGGCGGCGGGGCTCGCCGCCGGCGCGATCGTGGGGGCCTGGAACGCGGCGCTGGTGACCGTCGTCGGCATCCCCTCGCTGATCGCGACGCTGGCCACCGGGTCGATCCTGTTCGGCATCAACTTCCTGATGACCGGCGGGCGGGCGATCTACGGCGGCCTGCCGGACAGCTATCTCTGGCTCGGCCAGGGCAGGATCGCCGGCGTCCCGGTGCTCGCCTTCTTCATGCTCGCCGCGGTGCTGGTCGCCTGGTTCGTGATGGAGCGCACCATCTTCGGGCGCTACATCTACGCGGTCGGCGGCAACCAGCGGGCCGCCGAGCTGTCCGGGGTCAACGTCCGGCGCTACCGCGCCGCGGCGCTGCTGGTCTGCTCGATCTTCGCGGTGATCGCCGGCACGCTGCTCGCGGCGCGGCTCGGCTCGGGCCAGCCGAACGCCGGCGAGCGCTACCTGCTCGACGGCCTCGCCACGGTGTTCATCGGCATGACCATGCTGCGGCCCGGGACGGCGACGGTGCTCGGCACCTTCTTCGGCGCGCTGTTCATCGGCGTCATCAACAACGGCCTGAACCTGATCGGGATGGACACCTACATCCAGTCGATCGTGAAGGGCCTGATCATCATCATCGCGGTCGCCGTCGTATCGCGCAGCACCAAGCTGAACCTGCTTTGAGATCGGAGAGAACGATGAACGAGCCCAGTCCGGTGCGCGTCGCCGCGGCGAGGTCGAACTCCGACCTGCCCGGCCTCTACCGCACCATGCGGCGGATCCGCACCTTCGAGGAACGCGTCGGCGAGCTGTTCGTGCGCGGCCAGTCGGCGGGGTCGATGCTGCACCTCTCGATCGGCGAGGAGGGCGCGGCCGCCGGGGTCTGCGCCGCGATGCGCCCGGCGGACACCTTCACCACCCACCACCGCGGCCATGGCATCTTCCTCGCCCGCGGCGCCGACCCCAAGCGGATGATGGCCGAGATCGGCGGCAAGGAGGCCGGCTACTGCCACGGCAAGGGCGGCTCGATGCATATCGCCGACATGGGCCTCGGCCATCTCGGCGCCAACGCCATCGTCGGCGGCGGCATCCCGGCGGTGGTCGGCGCCGGCCTCTCGGCGCGGCGCAAGGCCGAGGGCGCGGTCAGCGTCGCCTTCTTCGGCGACGGCGCCACCGGCCAGGGCATCCTCTACGAGAGCATGAACATGGCCGCGCTCTGGGGCCTGCCGGTGGTGTTCGTCTGCATCAACAACCAGTACGGCATGGGCACGCGCATCGACCAGGCGACGGCGAACACCGCGCTGCACGAGCGCGCGATCGCCTTCGGGCTGAACGGCGTCAGCGTCGACGGCCTCGACGTCGAGGCCGTCGCCGTCGCGGCGCGCGAGATCGTCGACGCGGCGCGCGGCGGCAAGCCCGGGTTCATCGCGATCTCCTGCTACCGCTTCTACGGCCATGCCCGGAAGGACAAGTCGCCCTACCGCGACGCCGCCGAGGAGGAGGCCGGCCGCCAGCAGGACCCGGTCGGCTTCGCCCGGGCGCGGCTGATCGATGAAGGGCTGGCCGGGGAAGCGGCGCTGGACGCGCTCGACGCCGAGATCGGCGTCGAGATGGACGCCACGATCGACTTCACCGTCGCGCAGCACGAGCCGCCGCTCGCCTCGATGTTCCGCGATGTCTACGATCCCGCCGAGCCGGAGCCCGAACCGGTGCGGACCCGGATCGACCGCGTGCTGGCGCGGGACTGAAGGAAATGGCCATGATCGAGATGACCTACCGCGACGCGCTGCGCAAGGCGCTGATCGACGCGATGACCGAGAACCCCGACGTCATCGTCATCGGCGAGGAGGTCGGCCGCTACGGCGGGGCCTACGGCGTCACCAAGGACCTGATCCGCGAGTTCGGCCCCGAGCGGGTGATCGACACGCCGATCTCCGAGCCCGCCATCGTCGGCGCCGCGGTCGGCGCGGCGATGACCGGGCTGCGCCCCGTCGCCGAGCTGATGTATGTCGATTTCATCGGCATGACGATGGATCAGCTCGCCAACCAGGCCGCGAAGATCCGCTACATGTTCGGCGGCCAGATCGGCGTGCCGATGGTGCTGCGCACCCAGGGCGGCACCGGGCGGTCCGCCGGCGCCCAGCACAGCCAGAGCCTCGAGGGCTATGTGATGCACACCCCCGGCCTGCGGCTGGCGATGCCCGCGACGGTCGCGGACGCCTACCACCTGCTGCGCCAGGCGTTGCAGCGGCCCGATCCCGTGGTGTTCATCGAGCACAAGGCGCTCTACACCTTGAAGGAGACCGTCGATCTCGACGCGCCCGCGCTCGACTGGGGCCGGGCGGCGGTGCGCCGGGAGGGCGGCGATCTCGTGATCGTCACCTATTCGCGCCAGCTCCACTATGTGATGGAGGCGGCGAAGCAGCTCGCCGCCAGGGGCGTCGAGGCGACGGTGATCGACCTGCGCACGCTGAACCCGCTCGACTTCGACACCGTGCGCGAGCGGGTCGAGGCGGTCGGCCGGGCGATGGTGGTCAGCGAGGGGGTGATGACCTCCGGCGTCGCCGCCGAACTGGCCGCGCGGATTTCGGAGGAGTGCTTCGACTATCTCGAGGATCCGGTGATCCGCGTCGCCGGCGAGGACATCCCGATCTCGGTCTCCACCGCGCTCGAGGCCGGCTCGGTGCCGGGACCGGGGCTGATCGTGGAGACCGCGCTGAAGCTGCTCGGCGGCCGGGCCGCGGCATGACCAGCCGCACGCTCCTGATGCCGCGGCTCGGCGAGACGATGGACGAGGGCGTCATCGTCGGCTGGCTGGTCGAGACCGGCGCCGCCTTCCGCCGCGGCGACCCGATCCTCGAGCTGGAGACCGACAAGACCACGGTCGAATATCCCGCGCTCGGCGACGGCGTGCTGGACCGGCCGCTGGTGCAGGGCGGCGACCGGATCGCGGTCGGCGCCCCGATCGCCGAGGTGACGGTCGCGAACGCCGAGGACTGGTCGGACGGGACCGCGCCGGTCGGGGAGGCGCCCGTGGACGCGGGCGCTCCGGCCATTGGGTCGAGCGGGGTCAACACCCTGCTGATGCCGCGGCTCGGCGAGACCATGGAGGAGGGCGTGGTCCTGCGCTGGCTGATCGCCGAGGGCGAGGCCTATGCGCGCGGCGACGCGATCCTCGAGATCGAGACCGACAAGACCGTCGCCGAGGTCCCCGCGCTGTCGGACGGCCGGCTGGTGCGGATCCTCGCGCCCGAGAATGCCCGGCTGGCGGTCGGCCAGCCGATCGCCGTCGTCGAGGGCGAGGTCGACGGCGAGGCGCCTTCCGCGGCTGTCGTGGCGCCGGATGTTGCGGCGGCGGATCCGACCCCGGCGGCGCCGGGCGCGGCGCGGGCGGCCGGCGCGCGGCCGCGCGCGACCCCGGTGGCGCGGCGTCTCGCCCGCCGGGCCGGGCTGTCGCTCGACGCGCTGACCGGCACGGGCCGGCGCGGGCGCATCGAGCGCGCCGACGTCGAGGCGCGGCTGAAGACGCCCGCGGCCGCCGGATCGGGCCTGTTCGCGGCGGTTCCCGGCGGGCGCATCGCCTATGACGCGATCGGCGCCGCGACCGCGGGGACATTCCTGCTGCTGCACGGCTTCGCCGGCGACCGCACGACATGGGCGGCGACCGCGAGCGCGCTGGCGCGGGCCGGGCATCGCGTGGTGACGCCCGACCTGCCGAGCCATGGCGCGACCGAGCTGGACAGCGCCGACATCGAGGGTCTCGTCGCCGCGCTGGCCGCCTTCGCCGACGGCTTGCCCGGACCGCTGCGGCTGGTCGGGCATTCGATGGGCGCCGCCGTTGCGGCGCTGCTGGCCGCGCGCCTCGGCGCAAGGGTGCGCGAGCTCGTGCTCGTCGCGCCGGCCGGCGCCGGCCGCGAGATCGACGCCGGTTTCATCCGCGGCATGGCCGCGGCGCGCACGCCGGGCGAGATCGCGCATCTGCTGCCGCTGCTGGGGCCGAAGGCGGCGGCGCTGTCCGACGACGCGGTCGCGGGCATGGCGCGCGAGGCGGCGCGCGGGCGGCTCGCGGGCCTCGCCGCGGCGCTCGTCGGCGCCGCCGGGCAGCGCATCGACATCCTGCGCCCGCTCGCGGCCCTGCCGGCGGCGCTGCCGGTGCGGGCGATCTTCGGCGTCGAGGACCGCATCGTGCCGGCGACCCAGGCGCTGAACCTGCCGCCGCGGGTGGCGGCGCATTTCCTGCCCGCCGGCCACATGCCGCAGTGGGACCTGCCGCGCGAGGTGGCGGAGCTGATCCTGAAGGGAGGCGATGATGGATGACGCAAGGGCCGCGCTCGGCGCGGCGAAGGAGCGGCTGGCTGCCTTCGCCAGGGCCGCGCCCGGCACGATGAAGGGCTTCGCCGAGGTGAGCCGCGTCGCGACGGCGGCCGGGTCGTTCAGCCCGGCGCAGAAGGAGCTGATGGCGACGGCGATCGCGGTCGCCACCGGCTGCGAGGACTGCATCCTCTACCACGTCGACGGCGCGCGCCGGCACGGCGCCGACGAGGCGGCGCTGGTCGAGGCGCTGGCGGTGGCGGTGGAGATGGGCGGCGGCCCGGCGGTGATGTACGCCGGAAAGGCGCTGGCGGCGTTCCGCGGACTCGCCTGACGGCGCAAACAAACAACAAAAGGGGAGGAGACCATGGCGCATTACCTGACCGCGGACGGCGGCACCGAGAGCCTGCGCGCGCGGGTCTACGACCTGTCCGGCGCCTGCCTTGGCCAGATGGCGGTGCCCTATGTCACGACCTTCGCCCCCGGCGCGCGCGCCGAGCAGAACCCCGAGGATTGGTGGGACGCGCTGGTCGCCGCCGTCGCCGGCGCGATCGCCGACGCCGGCGTGCCCGCGGACAGCATCGAGGCGATGTGCTTCGCCACCACCTGCTGCACCGTCGTGGCGCTCGACGCGGAGGGCCGGGCGTTGCGGCCGGCGCTGATGTGGATGGACGTGCGCGCCAACGCCGAGGCCGACGCGGTGCTCGCCACCGGCGATCCGGCGCTGAAGATCAACGGCGCGGGCCAGGGTCCGGTCTCGGCGGAATGGATGATCCCCAAGGCGCTGTGGCTGAAGCGCAACGAGCCCGCGGTGTTCGAGGCCGCGGCGACGATCTGCGAATACCAGGATTTCCTCACCCTCCGGCTGACCGGCGAGCGCTGCGCCTCGCTCGACAACGCCGGGCTGCGCTGGCACTACGACAACCGCGGCGGCGGCTGGGCGCGCGGCATCCTCCGCGCGCTCGACCTCGAGGCGCTGGAGGCGAAATGGCCGGCGCGGGTGGTGGCCCCGGGCGAGGTCGTCGGCACGCTCACCCGGGCGGCGGCCGCGGCGCTCGGGCTGCCGGCCTCGGTCAAGCTCGTGCAGGGCGGCGCCGACGCGCTGATCGGCATGATCGGCCTCGGCGTCGCGAAACCCGGCCAGCTCGCGCTGATCACCGGCTCGTCGCACCTGCAGTTCGGCGTGACCGAGGCCCCGATCCACGCGCCGGGGGTCTGGGGCGCCTATCCCGACATCGTCTATCCGGGGCGCTGGATCGTCGAGGGCGGCCAGACCTCCACCGGCTCGATCATCAACTGGCTGCGCCGCTTCTCCGGCGGCTCGCTCGACCTCGAGGCGCTGAACGAGGCGGCGGCGGCGCTCGAGCCCGGCTGCGACGGGCTGATCGTGCAGGACCATTTCCAGGGCAACCGCACGCCCTACACCGACCCCTTGTCGCGCGGCGCCATCGTCGGGCTCACGCTGGCGCACGAGCCGCACCACGTCTTTCGCGCGATGATCGAGGGCATCGGCTTCGGCACGCGCGCGATCCTCGACGCCTTCCGCGCCGGCGGCTACGCCAGCAGCGAGATCACCGTCGGCGGCGGCGCCACCTCCTCGCCGCTGTGGATGCAGATCCACGCCGACACCGCCGGCCTGCCGGTGCGCATCCCGGCCTCGCCCGACGCGCCCTCGACCGGCTCGGCGGTGCTGGCCGCGCATGGCGCAGGGCGGTTCGCCAGCATCGACGAAGGCATCGCGGCGATGGTCCGCCCGGGCGCCAGCATCGAGCCGCGCCCGCGCGAGGTCGCGCTCTACGAGGACCTCTACCAGAAATACCTGGCGCTGTACCCGGCGCTGAAACAGGCGCTGGCCGCGGGCGCCAGCACCCCGGAGCGGAGCGCATGAAGGAATTCGACCTCACCGGCCGCCGCGCGGTGGTCACCGGCGGCGCCGCCGGCATCGGCCGCGCCATCGCCGAGGTCCTCGCCGAGGCCGGCGCCGCGGTGACGATCGCCGACCGCGACGCCGAGGCGGCCGCCGCCACGGCGGCGGCGCTCGGCGGCGCGGCGATGACGCTCGACGTGACCGACGCCGCGGCGGCCGAGGCGCAGGCCGCGGCCTACGCCGCCGCGGGCGGCGCCCCCGACATCCTCGTGAACAACGCCGGCGTCGTGCAGAACGCCCCCGCGCTCGACGTCGCCCTCGCGGACTGGCGCCGGGTGATCGACGTCAACCTGCACGGGGTCTTCCACACCGCGCGCGCCTTCGGGCGGCACATGGTCGCGGCGGGGCGCGGCTCGGTGGTGAACATCTCGTCGATCTGCGGCGAGGTCGCCGTGCGCCCGCAGCCGCAGGTCGCCTACAACGCCGCCAAGGCCGGGGTGAACCTGCTCACCAAATCGCTCGCCGTCGAATGGGCGGGCAGGGTGCGGGTGAACGCGGTCGCCCCCGGCTACACCGCCACCGAGCTTACCCTGCTCGGCCGCTCGAAGCCGGAGTGGTTCAACGCCTGGCTCGCCGGCATCCCGATGGGGCGGCTGGCCGAGCCGCGCGAGGTCGCCCTCGCCGTCGCCTTCCTCGCCTCCGACGCCGCCAGCTACATCACCGGGACGGTGCTGACCGTCGACGGCGGCTATACCGCACTCTGACGAACCGGGAGGTTCCAGCAATGCCCGCAGCAAACGGCCGCGTCGCCCTCGTCACCGGCGCAAGCCGCGGCATCGGCCGCGCCATCGCCCTCGGCCTCGCCGCGCGCGGATTCGATCTGGCGGTGAACGACATCGCGCGCCAGGCCGACGCGCTCGACGAGGTGGCGCGCGCCGCGCGCGCCCTCGGCCGCCGCGCCGTCGCGGTCCACGCCGACGTCAGCGCGAAGGCCGAAGTCGCCGCGATGGTCGCGACCGCGCTCGCGGAGTTCGGCGCGATCCACGCCGTCGTCAACAACGCCGGCATCCTGATCGCCGCGCCGGTCGACACCCTGCCGGAAACGGTCTGGGACAGCGTGATGGACGTGAACGCCAAGGGCGCCTTCCTGGTCATCCAGGCGGTGCTGCCGCGGATGAAGGCGCAGGGCTACGGCCGGATCTGCAACATCGCCTCGATCGGCGGCAAGCACGGCGCGCCGGAGCAGGCGCATTACTCCGCCTCCAAGGCCGCGGTCATGGGCTTCACCCGGGTGCTCGCCCAGGAGGTCGGCCCCTTCGGGATCACCGCCAACTGCGTCTGTCCCGGGATCATCCTCACCGACATGGGGCGGGTGAACCTCGACGATCCCGCGGTGCGGGACGTCTGGAAGGGCAGGACCGCGATGGCGCGCATCGGCGACCCCGAGGACGTCGTCGGTCCGGTCGCCTTCTTCTGTTCCGACGACAGCGCCTTCGTGACCGGCCAGTCGCTGAACGTCGACGGCGGGATCGTGCTGAGCTGAGCCGGTTCCAATGTCGCGTCAGGGATGAATCCGCCAACCCGGCGCAGGCTTTCATACGACCTCCGCTTGATCGCCTCGGGTCGCGCCGCTTCGAGAGAGGTGCGCCCCGGATCGCATCAGCGGGGCGCCGCCCCGCGCGATCCGGTCGCCCGGAGCGCGGAGGGCGAGGGGCGCCGGGCATCGCCGTCGGTCAGTAATCGGTGCGCGCCTGCCTGGGCTGGCGCGGCAACGCGCCTGCCCAGGCAGGC
>CAYTMB010000042.1:0-12682 GCA_964438465.1 uncultured Rhodovulum sp.
CGCACCGCCGCCAGCGCCGGCCCGGCCAGCTTCGCCGCGTCGACGAACCACTGGTCGGTCAGCATCGGCTCGATCACCACCTTCGAGCGGTCGCCGAACGGCTGGGTGACGGGCTTGGCCTCGACGAAGGCAACCGGCGCCCCGTCCTCGCCCGGAACCGTCACCGCCAGCCCGGCGGCCTCGATGTCCGCGACCACCGCCTTGCGCGCCGCGAACCGGTCCAGCCCGCGGTACTTCTCCGGGACGAGGTTCAGCAGATCGACCTCGGCCTCGCCCGCCACGGCGCCCGCGGCGATCTCCCGCGCCCGCGCCGCGGCCTCGGCATAGGGCGCGCCGTCGGCGCGCATCGCGCCCTTCAGATCCATCAGCCGGTACAGCGGCAACCCGTTGCGCTGCGCCACCTGATAGTCGTTGAAGTCATGCGCCCCGGTGATCTTCACCGCGCCGGAGCCGAACTCCGGGTCCGGGTATTCGTCCGTGATGATCGGGATCAGCCGGTCGCACAGCGGCAGCTGCACCATCTTGCCGACGATCGGCGCATAACGCGCGTCCGACGGATGCACCGCCACCGCGCCGTCGCCGAGCATGGTCTCCGGCCGGGTGGTGGCGATCGAGATATAGTCGCGGGTCTCGCGCAGGATCACCGCGCCCTCGGCGTCCTTCTCGACATATTCGTAGGTCTCGCCATCCGCGAGCCGGTACTTGAAATGCCACATATGGCCGGGAACCTCGATGTTCTCGACCTCGAGATCGGAGATCGCCGTCTCGAAATGCGGGTCCCAGTTCACCAGCCGCTTGCCGCGGAAGATCAGCCCCTTGTCGTAGAACTCGACGAAGGTTCGCAGAACCGCGTCGTGGAACCCCTTGTCCATGGTGAAGCGGTTCCGCGACAGGTCGAACGAATCCCCCAGCCGCCGCGACTGCTCGAGGATGGTCCCGCCCGAGGCCTCCTTCCACTCCCAGACCTTCTCGACGAAGGCCGCGCGCCCCAGCTCGCGCCGCCCGGCGCTCCCCGCCTGCGCCAGCTGGCGCTCCACCACCATCTGCGTCGCGATCCCGGCATGGTCCAGCCCCGGCTGCCACAGCACGTCGTCGCCCTTCATGCGATGCCAGCGCGTCAGCGCATCCATCAGCGTGTGGTTGAACGCATGCCCCATGTGCAGGCTGCCGGTGACGTTCGGCGGCGGCAGCAGGATCGAGAACGCCGCCCCGCCCGGCTTTGCGTTCGCGCCCATGACGAAGGCCTGCGCCTCCTCCCACAGCGCGGAGATCCGCGCCTCCTCGGTGGCGGCGTCGAAGGTCTTTTCCA
Source organism: uncultured Rhodovulum sp. (assembly GCA_964438465.1). Taxonomy (GTDB): domain Bacteria; phylum Pseudomonadota; class Alphaproteobacteria; order Rhodobacterales; family Rhodobacteraceae; genus Amaricoccus. The sequence goes on from CAYTMB010000042.1 coordinate 1,310, forward strand.
TGGTCATGGCCGGGGCTCTCGGATCGCTGGGCGGGGCTTGTCATAACGGCTGGCCCGCGCGAGGAAAAGCCCCGCGCCCGCCCCGCCGCCGCCACCCGCCGCGCCGGCGCGCCGCCCCGCGCCTTCCCCGGATTTCATTCAGGTTTGAAATCTATCGGGCAGGACGAGGGGCCCCGCCAACAGGCGGGGAGAAAAAGACTCGCGGCCAACCGGCCGCTCCTTGTTCTCGCCCTCCGCCCGCGCCGCGCGCCGATACCGGGCGACGGCGCCGCGAGCGCGCCGTCGCAGCGCGCCGCGGGCGCCCCGGCGCAACCCGCGCGACGCCGGCGCGGCGCAGGGATCCGCCAGCCGCCGCGGCGGCGGCGGAGCGCATTCACCTCCCGGTGACGATTCAGTATTTCCGCGACTTCAAGGACTTGACCCAATATTCACGCTGAATGCCCGCAAGGCCCCCGCCGCGGGCGCCCGGGAAATTCGCCGCCGCCGGGCTGGACCCGCGCGCCGAATCCGCTACTGTCCGCAGCCAAAGCCATCCCCGGGGGAACCGCCAAGATGATCAAGTTCGGCCTCAGCCAGCCCGTCCTCCGCAAGGAGGACATCCGCTTCCTCACCGGCGCCGGCCGCTACATCGACGACGCCGCCCCCGAAGGCGCCCTGCACGCCGTGTTCTTCCGCAGCCCGGTCGCCCACGCCCGCATCGCCGCCCTCGACGTGACCGAGGCCGCCGCCGCCCCCGGCGTCGCCGCCGTCTACGTCGCCGCCGATTTCGCCGGCAAGATGGCCAATGCGATGGATTTCGAGACCGTCGCCAACCGCGACGGCACCGACGGCGCCGCGCCGGTCCGCCCGATCCTCGCCGAGGACGCCGTGCGCTACGCCGGCGAGGCCATCGCCCTGGTGGTCGCCGGGACCCGCGCCGAGGCGATGGACGCGCTCGACCTGATCGCCTGCGACTTCGACGACCTGCCCGTCCATGTCGAGACCGCCGTCGGCGGCGCCGCCATCCACCCCGAGGCGCCGGCCAACCTCGCCTACGACTGGGTCTTCGGCGACGAGGCCGCGGTGAACGCCGCCTTCGCCGCCGCCGCCCACACCACCCGGCTCGAGCTGATCGACAACCGCGTCATGGGCATGTCGATGGAGCCGCGCGGCTGCTTCGCCGAATGGGCGGACGGCCGGCTGCACGTCGCCTATTCCGGCCAGGGCGTCTGGCCGCTGAAGAACGAGCTCGCCGACAAGTTCGGCCTCGACGCGGCGAACGTGCGCGCCACCACGCCCGACGTCGGCGGCGGCTTCGGCATCAAGGGCTTCAACTACCCCGAGTATTTCGCGGTGGCCTTCGCCGCCCGCGAGCTCGACCGGCCGGTGCGCTGGATGTCGGGCCGCGGCGAGGCGATGCTGACCGACAACGGCGGCCGCGACCATGTCACCACCGCCGAGGCCGCCTTCGACGCGGACAAGAAGCTGGTCGCGCTGCGGATAAACTGCGTCTCCAACCTCGGCGCCTACAACTCGCCCTTCGGCCAGCTGATCGCCTCGGACGTGGCGCTGAAGGTGCTGCCGGGCTGCTACGACGTGCAGAAGGCCTTCATCAACGTGAAGGGCGTCTTCACCAACACCACGCCGGTCGACGCCTACCGCGGCGCCGGGCGGCCGGAATCGATCTACACCATCGAGCGGCTGATGGACTGGTCGGCGCGCCAGCTCGGCGAGGATCCGACCGCCTTCCGCCGCCGCAGCTTCATCGCCCGCGACGACTTCCCCTACCGCACCGTGGTCGGCGAGCTCTACGACGTCGGCGACTTCAACCGGGTGCTCGACAAGGCGGTGATCGAGGCCGACGTGAAGGGCTTCGCCGCCCGCAAGGCCGCCTCGGCGAAGGCGGGCAAGCTGCGCGGGCTGGGGCTCGCCTACTACATCGAATCGATCCTCGGCGACCAGAACGAGACCACCACCGTCAGCTTCGCCGCGGACGGCATGGTCGACCTGCATGTCGGCACCCAGTCGAACGGCCAGGGCCACGAGACCGCCTTCGCGCAGTTCCTGCATGCCCGGGCCGGCATCCCGTTCGAGAAGATCCGCTTCGTCCAGGGCGACAGCGACCGCATCGCCACCGGCGGCGGCACCGGCGGGTCGCGCTCGGTGACGATGCAGGGCAACTCGATCCAGAAGACCGCCGACGTGGTGATCGCGGCGTTCCGGCCGCTGGCGGAGGACGAGCTGGAGGTCGCGGGCGCCGATCTGGTGTTCGAGGACGGCGCCTTCCGGGTCGCCGGCACCGACCGCTCGGTCGATCTGATGACGCTGTCGGCGCGCGCCCGCAGGGAGGGCAGGCACGAGATCCTGACCACCACCCGCGAGTTCGTGGTGCCGGGCCGCAGCTATCCCAACGGCGCGCATTTCGCCGAGGTCGAGGTCGATCCCGACACCGGCGCGATCCGGGTGGTGAAATACACCGTGGTCGACGACTTCGGCTTCCTCATCAACCCGATGCTCGCCGAGGGCCAGGTCCACGGCGGCGTCGCCCAGGGCATCGGCCAGGCGGTGACCGAGCATGTGGTCTATTCGCCCGAGGGGCAGCTGCTGTCGGGCAGCTTCATGGACTACGCGATGCCGCGGGCCGACGACGTGCCGTTCATGGCCTTCACGACCGAGCTGGTGCCCTCGACGGCGAACGAGATCGGCATGAAGGGCTGCGGCGAGGCCGGCACGGTGGGGGCGCTGGCCGCCGTCACCAACGCGGCGCTCGACGCGGTCTGGGACGCCGGCGTGCGGCATGTGGACATGCCGCTGACCCCGCTCCGGGTCTGGGGCTGGCTTCAGGGGGCGCGCCAAGCCGCCGAATAGCCGGTCTGGGCACGCGTGCGCAGGCGGACAACCGATTGATATCGCAGTGCAATCCGCGCCGCGTTTACTCGCGCGAAACCGGTGTTAACGCGGCTGCGAAGCCGCGTCCCAGCGGCCGCCAGCCGAAGAGGGCGAGCGCCAGCGCGCCGAGGGCGGCGACCGCGAAGGGGGCGCCGAGCGCGGCGGCGCGCGGGATCTCCGCGGCCTCGGCCCCGCGCACGATCAGGCCCGAGAGCACAAGGCCCACCGGCATCAGGCCCCAGGCCAGCAGGCGGTAGACGCTGTTCACCCGGCCGAGCAGCCGGTCGGGGATCGCGCGCTGGCGGTAGGAGACCGAGACCGCGTTCCAGACGATGCCGGTGAACTCGAACGCCGCGAGCACGAGGCCGAGCGCCACGGCGCCGGGCGCGAGCGCCATCGCGAGGAAGGCGGGCGCCGAGGCCGCCAGCATCCATTGCGCGGCGCGGCCGGGGCCGAGCGCGCGCACCACCGGATCGGCCGCGAGCCCGCCGAGGATGCCGCCCACGGCGCCGGCGGCGAGCACCAGGCCGTAGGCGGGCGCGCCGAGGCCGAGATTGTCCTGGACATGCAGCACCAGCGCGACCAGCGCCATCTGGTGCAGCAGGTTCCAGCCGCCGGTGACGACGGCGAGCAGCCGCAGCAGCGGCGCGTCGCGCAGGAAGGCAAGCCCCTCGCCGAGCTCGCGCCGCCAGTCCCGCGGCGCGGCGGGCGGGCGATAGCCGCCGCCGATGCCGGCGACCAGCGCCACGGCGGCGAGGTAGCAGGCGGCGTTCAGCGCGAAGGGCGCCGCCGGGGCGAAGGCGATCAGCGCGGCGCCGAGCGCCGGGCCGATCAGCGCGTTGCCGACCAGCTCGACGCTCCACAGCCGGCCGTTGGCGCGCTCCAGCGCCGCGGGCGGCACCAGCGCCGGGATCATCGTCTGGGCGGCGTTGTCGCGGAACACCTCCGCCGCGCCGACCACAAGCGCCGCGGCGAGCAGGCTGGCGTAGAGCCCGGGCTCGGCCAGCCCCCGTCCGGGCGCCGGATCGAGCGGCGCCGCGCGCCAGATCGCGAGCGCGATCAGCGCGAAGGCCCCGGCGCGGACCGCATCCATCGCGAGGATCAGCCGGCGGCGGTCGACCCGGTCGGCGGCCACGCCGGCGGGCAGCGCCAGCAGCGCCCAGGGCAGCCGCAGCGCCACCGGCGGCAGCGCCACCAGCAGCGGGTCGCGGGTCAGCAGCGAGGCGAGCCAGGCCCAGGCCACCACCGCGATGCCGTCCGCCAGATTGGCCGCGCCGCTCGCCGCGACGAAGCGGGGAAAGCGGCCGCCAAAGGTCACGGGATCACTCCCCGGCGGGCGCGGCGATGCGGCCGAAGTCGGCGGCGGCGGTGTCCTGGCCGGCCTCGATGATGCCGCGGCGGATGGCGCGGGTGCGGGTGAAATAGGCGTGCAGGTGCTCGCCGTCGCCGAGCCGGATCGCGCGTTGCAGCGCGAACAGCTCCTCGGTGAAGCGCCCGAGGATGTCGAGCGTCGCCTCGCGGTTGGACAGGAACACGTCGCGCCACATCGTCGGATCGGAGGCGGCGATGCGGGTGAAGTCGCGGAACCCCGCCGCCGAATAGTTGATGACCTCGCCCTCGGTCACCCGCTTCAGGTCGTCGGCGACGCCGACCATGGTGTAGGCGATCAGATGCGGGACATGGCTGGTCACCGCCAGCACCAGATCGTGGTGGTCGGGCTCCATCAGGTCGACCCGGGCGCCGAGCGCGGTCCAGAACGCCGCGAGGCGGGCGACGGCGGCGGGGTCGGTCCCCTCGACCGGGGTCAGCAGGCACCAGCGGTTGTCGAACAGCGCCGCGAACCCGGCGGCCGGCCCGGAATGCTCGGTGCCGGCCAGCGGATGCGCGGGCACGAAATCGACGCCCGGCGGCAGATGCGGCGCCACCGCCTCGATCACCGCCCGCTTGACCGAGCCGACGTCGGAGACCGTGGCCCCGGGCGCGAGCGCCGGCGCGATCTCGGCCATCAGCGCGCCCATCGCGCCGACCGGGGTGCAGAGGATCACCAGATCGGCGCCCGCGGCGGCCTCGGCGGCGGTGGGACAGACCTCGGCGAGGCCGAGCCGCGCCGCCTCGGCCCGGGTCGCCGCGGAGCGGGCGTAGCCGGTGATGCGCGCCTCCATCCCGGCGCGGCGCATGGCGTGGCTGATCGACGAGGCGATCAGCCCGAGGCCGATCAGCGCGACATGCCGGTAGGCCATCAGGCCCGCACCGCGAGGAAGGCGCCCAGCGCATCGGCGACGCGGGCGCAGGCGGCTTCGTCGCCGACGGTGATGCGCAGCGCCGCGGGCAGGTTGTAGCCGGCGGCGCGGCGCACGATGATCCCGGCGGCGCGCAGCGCCCGGTCGGCGGCCTGCGCCGCCTCGGCGTCGCGAAAGCGCACGAGGATGAAGTTCGCCTCCGACGGGTCCGAGGGCGCCCCCGCGGCGGCGAGATCGGCCGCGAGCCGGGCGCGGTTGCGGGCGTTCTCGCTGCGGCAGAAATCGACGAAACCGGCGTCGCCCACCGCCGCCTCCGCCGCGGCCAGCGCCGGGGTCGAGAGGTTGAACGGCCCGCGCAGGCGGTTCAGCGTCTCGACGACATGGCCGGGCGCGTAGCCCCAGCCGATGCGCAGGCCGCCGAGCCCGTAGATCTTCGAGAAGGTCCGGGTCATCACCACGTTGTCGCGGGCCTCGACCAGGCCGGCGTGGCCGTCGAAGCCCGCGACGTATTCGGCATAGGCGCCGTCGAGCACCAGCAGCGCCGCGGGCGGCAGGCCGGCGGCGAGGCGGGCGACCTCGGCCTCGGGCAGCATCGTGCCGGTCGGGTTGTTCGGGTTGGCGATGAACACCAGCCGGGTGCGGTCGGTAGAGGCCGCGAGGATGGCGTCGACGTCGGTGCGCCGTTCGGCCTCGCGCACCTCGACCGGGGTCGCCCCGGCGCCGAGCGCGCTGATCCTGTACATCCCGAAGCCGTGCTCGGTGTGGATCACCTCGTCGCCCGGCCCGGCGTAGCCCTGGCAGAGGAAGGCGATGATCTCGTCCGAGCCGACGCCGCAGACGATGCGCTCGGCGTCGAGCCCGTGCGCGAGCGCGATGGCGCCGCGCAGGCCGGCGTGGCTGGTGTCGGGATAGATGTGCAGCCGGTCCGCCGCCGCGCGGAACGCGGCCAGCGCCTTCGGGCTCGGGCCGAACGGGTTTTCGTTCGAGCTGAGCTTCAGCGGCGCGGCGACGCCGGGCAGGCTCGCCTCGCCGCCGACATAGAGGGCGATCCGGTCGATGCCGGGCTGGGGGCGGATGCTCGGGTGCGTCTCGGTCATGGCGCCGCCGCTCTAGCCCGGCGGGCCCCGGGTTTCCAGAAGGAAAACCGGGGCCGCGCCACCGGCGGGCGCTGCGGCGGACGCATGGCGGCCATGCCGCATTGGCGGTTGTCCGCACGGGCGCCGCGCCCCAGCTTGGGAGGCGACGGAGGAATCCATCGAACTCAGGAGGTTTCCAATGGTTGCTCATGCAGTCGCCGCTCCCGCCCGCAGCGTGCGCGAGGCGCTCGTCGCCGCCGCGGCCCGGCTCGGCCACGCCCTCGCCGACAATTCGGAGGCGATGCGCTGCAAGCGCGAGGCCGACCGGCTGTTCGCGATGTCGGACGCCGAGCTGGCCGGGCTCGGGTTGACCCGCGACCGGGTCATCACCCACGCCTTCAGGCGCTACATGGCGAGCTGACGCCGGCGCCGCCGCCTGCGCCGGTTCGGCGGCGAAATCCGGCCTTTCGCCCGCCGTCCGGCCTGCTAAGACTTGGGCGCCCCCGCGAAAGGCCCCGCCTTGGACCGACAGATCGCCCGAACCCTGCGCCGCGCCGCCGACGGCCCGGTTTCCGACCGTGTCACGCTCGACTACGAGGGCCGCTTCCTGCGCCGCCGCAGCCTGACCACCGACGCCGGCCGGGCGCTGTTCGTCGACCTGCCCGAAACGGTATCGCTCGAGGCCGGCGACGCCTTCGAGACCGAGGCCGGCGAGCTGATCGCCGTCGCCGCCGCGCCCGAGCCGCTGCTCGAGGTCGTCGGCGCCCCCCTCGACCTCGCCCGCCTCGCCTGGCACATCGGCAACCGCCACACCCCGGCGCAGATCGAGCCGGGGCGGCTGCTGATCCGCGCCGACCCGGTGCTCGCCGACATGCTCGCCCGCCTCGGCGCCCATGTCCACCGCGTCACCGAGCCGTTCCGCCCCGAGGGCGGCGCCTACGGGACCGGGCGCACGCACGGCCACCACCACGGCGGCGCGACCGACCATCCGCATGCGCATGACTGAGGCGCGCGCCGTCCAGATCCTCGCGGCCTGGCTGTCGCCGGCCTATCCGATCGGGGCCTACAGCTATTCGCACGGGCTGGAATGGGCGGTCGAGGCCGGGGCGGTGACCTCGCCCGCCGCGCTGGAGGCCTGGACCGCCGACCTCCTGGAGTTCGGCGCCGGGCGGACCGATGCGATCCTGCTGCGCCACGCCTACGCCGCGCCGGACCCCGCGCCGCTCGCCGAACTCGCCGCCGCGCTGGCGCCCTCGGCCGAGCGGCATCTGGAGACCGCGGCCCAGGGCGCCGCCTTCGCCAAGGTCACCGCCGCCGCCTGGGGGATCGCGCTCGACGCCGCGCCCTACCCGGTCGCCTTCGGCCGCGCGGCGCGGCTGATGGAGCTGCCGCTGGCCTTGAGCGTCACGCTGTTCCTGCAGGCCTTCGCCGCCACCATCGTCTCGGCCGGGGTGCGGCTGGTGCCGATCGGCCAGACCGACGGCCAGCGCATCACCGCCCGGCTGGCGCCGCTGGCCGCGCGCATCGCCGCCGAGACCGAGGGCGCCGGCCTCGACGACCTCGGCGGCTGCGCCGTGCTGGCGGACATGGCCGCGATGCTCCACGAAACCCAAGGCACGAGGCTCTACCGCTCATGAACCGTCCGATCGCAAAATCCCCGCACGGCCCGCTGCGCGTCGGCATCGGCGGCCCGGTCGGCGCCGGCAAGACCGCGCTGATGGACCAGCTCTGCAAGCGCATGCGCGACCGCTGGTCGATCGCGGCGATCACCAACGACATCTACACCCGCGAGGACGCCGAGTTCCTGATGCGCTCCCAGGCCCTCCCCCTCGAGCGCATCATCGGCGTCGAGACCGGCGGCTGCCCGCACACCGCGATCCGCGAGGACGCCTCGATCAACCTCGCCGCGGTGGACGAGCTGGTCGCCCGCTTCCCCGACCTCGACCTGATCCTGATCGAGTCCGGCGGCGACAACCTGTCGGCGACCTTCTCGCCCGAGCTCGCGGATCTGACGCTCTATGTCATCGACGTCTGCGCCGGCGACAAGATCCCGCGCAAGGGCGGCCCCGGCGTCACCCGCTCGGACCTGCTGATCATCAACAAGACCGACCTCGCGCCGCATGTCGGCGCCTCGCTCGAGGTGATGGACCGCGATTCCCGCCGGATGCGCGGGGACCGCCCGTTCCAGTTCGCCCAGACCCGCAACGGCGTCGGCATTCCCGAGATCGTCGCCTTCATCGAGACCGCCGGCGGCCTGACCGAGCCGGCCGCCTGATCCAGCCGGTGCGGCGCTCGGCGCGCAGCCTGTGGATAACCCGCTCGTTAATACTTTAACTGAACGACATCAGCTGCTTGACCAGCGTATCATCGTGTTACGCTCGCGCCTCAACCCCGCGCCGCCGGGATGATCGCCTCCTCGACCAGCGCGTGCAGCGCGCCGGTATGGCCCGCCGACCGCGCCGGCTGGTCCGGGTCCGAGGTCACCGCCACCGTCAGGCCCGCCCCGGGGATCACGTAGATCATCTGCCCGCCGTAGCCGCGCGCATAGGCCAGGTCCTCGCCGCCGAGCCGCGCGAGGAACCAGCCGTAGCCATACCGGTGCCCCGAGAACGGCGAGCGGGTCCGCGGCGCCCAGGACGCCGCGATCCAGTCCGCCGACACCACCGGCGCCCCGCCCCCGCGGATCGCCTCGCCGAAGGCGAGCATCGCCATCGGCGACAGCGCCATGTTGTTGCCGCCCATGTAGACGCCCTGCGGATCGCGGGTCCAGGGCGGGATCTCGACCCCGAGCGGCCGGCCCATCCAGTCGCGCGCCAGCTCCAGCAGGCTCGCGCCCCCCGCCTCGGTCAGCACCGCCGCGAGCAGGTGGAAGTCCCCCGTCGAATAGCCGAACCGCGTCCCCGGCTCCGAGGTCATCGGCCGCGACAGGATATAGCCGACCCAGTCCGGACTGTTCACCCAGGCCCCGTAGCCCGCCCCCGACACCCGCTCGAAGCCCGAGCGCATCGTCAGCAGATCCTCCACCGTCACCGCCTCGGCCCGCGGGTCCATCCCCCGCGGCGCGCGCAGATAGGGCAGCGCCGGCGCCTCGACGCCGGGCAGCACGCCGCGGTCGATCGCCGCGCCGGTCAGCGTCGCGACCAGGGTCTTGGACACCGATTTCACGTTCGCCGGCCGCTCCAGCCCCGGCCCGCGGAACGCCTCGGCCAGCACCACCTCGCCGTCCCGGGCGACGACGAGCGCGTGGAGCTGGTCCAGCCCCGCCGCGCGCGCCCGCGCGGCGGCGAAGCGGTCCTGCGCCCGCACCGCGCCGGGACGGACCAGCGTCCCGGCGGCGAGGGCGGCGAGCAGGGCGCGGCGGTCGATGGGCATCGGGCGGAATCCGGCGTCAGGGGGCTGCGCCCAGTCTTGGCGCCGCAGGCCGCGAGGGCAAATCACGCCCGCGTCAGCGACCGCCGGGCGGGCCGGGGCAGGAACGGCTTGCCACCGCGCTCCGGCTGTGGAAACTCCGCCGCGACCCGGCGGCGTCAGACCGTCGGCAGGCATGGGGGGAGGCGAGAGCATGGGACTTCAGGACAAGGTGGCGCTGGTGACCGGCGCGAGCCAGGGGATCGGCCGCGCGACCGCCGAGGCGCTGGCCGCGGCGGGCGCGCAGGTGGTGCTGGCCGCGCGCGGGGCGGACAAGCTGAAGGCGGTCGAGGCCGGGCTCGGCGGCAGGGCGCTCGGCGTCGCCACCGACGTGACCGACCCGGCCTCGGTCGATGCGCTGTTCGCGACGATCAGGGAGCGGTTCGGCCGGCTCGACGTGGTGTTCAACAACGCCGGCGCCGCGCTGATCTCCAAGGAGACCGGCGACGTCAGCTGGGACGAATGGCGCCATGTCGTGGGCGTGAACCTCGACGGGGCCTTCCTGATCGCGCGCGGCGCCTTCCTGATGATGAAGGGCCAGTCGCCGCAGGGCGGGCGGATCATCAACAACGGCTCGATCTCGGCGACGGCGCCGCGGCCGGGCTCGGTCGCCTACACCGCGTCCAAACACGCGATCACCGGGCTGACCAAGTCGATCTCGCTCGACGGCCGGCCCTACGACATCGCCTGCGGCCAGATCGACATCGGCAACGCCGCCTCCGACATGACTGCGGTGATGTCGAAGGGCGTGCCCCAGGCCGACGGCAGCCTGAAGCCGGAGCCGACGATCAACGTGCGCCACGTCGCCGACGCGGTGGTGAACATGGCCGGCCTGCCGCTCGACGTGAACGTGCAGTTCATCACCATCATGGCGACCAAGATGCCGTTCATCGGCCGGGGCTGAGTCCCGGCGGCCGGAGTCGCACGCGTGCGACTCCGGCCATGTTATTGATCAAAAACGATAATTCTGGGGCCGTTTACGCGATGTTTACCGATCCCGCCCGGGCTCAGGCGGCGAGATCCTTCGGCCCGACGACGGCGAAATGCGCGCCCTGCGGATCCTCGGCGACGGCGATGAAGGCGCCGCCGGGGACCTCGACCGGCCCGTGCATGAGCTTGCCGCCGGCGGCGGCGATGCGCTCGATCGCCGCCGCGACGCCGTTGGTCCGGAAATAGGGCAGCCACATCGGCGCCGGGGCCTGGCCCAGCCCCATCATGCCGCCGATGTCGGCGCCGTCATGGGCGAACAGCTGGTAGGTTCCCATCGGGCCCATGTCGACGGCCTGCGACTTCTTCCAGCCGAACAGCTTCGCATAGAAGTCGAAGCCCGCCTGCGGGTCGCCGGTCATCAGCTCGTTCCAGGCGCCGTGGCCCTCCTTGTTCTGGTCGAAGGCGCCGCCGGCCCCCTCCCGCCCCGGCATCGGCTCGGGCTGCAGGATGCCGAAGCGCGCGCCCTGCGCGTCGGTCGCCACCGCGAACCGCCCGGTGCCGGGGATGTCGGCGGGGTCGGTGACGATCCTGCCGCCGAGCCGCTTGATCTTCGCGGCGGAGGCGTCGGCGTCGTCGACGGCGAAATAGATCGTCCAGGACGGCTCCAGCGCGCCGGCTGCGGCGGGCAGCTCCATCATGCCCGCGACCATCGCGCCGTTCACCGAGGCGAGGTGGTAGTCGAACCCCTCCATGCCGGCGTCCTGCACGCTCCAGCCGAGCACGGCGCCGTAGAATGTCTCGGCCGCGCCCAGATTGCCGCCATGCGTGTCGAGTTCATACCAGCAGGGCGT
>CAYTMB010000043.1:0-12594 GCA_964438465.1 uncultured Rhodovulum sp.
GGCGAGACCCAGACCCTGCCCTCGGCGATCTACACCTTCACCCAGGTTCCCGGCGGGCAGCTCGGGGCGCTGCGCCTCACCCTGGTCTCGATCGTCATCGCGATGACCGCGCTGATCGCCTCCGAGCTCTTCGCCCGGCGCGTCAGCCGCAGCATGGATCTCGGATGACGCTGGCGGTGGCGGTGCGCCACCGGCTCGGCGCCTTCACCCTCGACGCGGCCTTCGAGAGCAGCGGCAACCTGACGGCGCTGTTCGGTCCCTCCGGTTCGGGCAAGACCTCGCTCGTCAACCTCATCGGCGGCCTCGCGCGGCCGCAGCACGGCCGCATCGTCGTCGGCGACCGGGTGCTGGTCGACACCGAGCGCCGGATCTTCGTGCCGATGCACCGCCGCCGGATCGGCTACGTCTTCCAGGACGCGCGGCTGTTTCCGCATCTGACCGTCAGCCAGAACCTGCGCTACGGCCGCTTCTTCGCGCCCGCCGGGGACCGCTACGCCGATTTCGGCGGGGTCGTCGACCTGCTCGGGATCCGTCCGCTGCTCGACCGCAAGCCGAACCTGCTGTCGGGCGGCGAGAAGCAGCGCGTCGCGATCGGCCGGGCGCTGATCGCGAGCCCGCGGCTGATCCTGATGGACGAACCGCTCGCCTCGCTCGACGGGCCGCGCAAGGCCGAGATCCTGCCCTATATCGAGCGGCTGCGCGACGAAAGCCGCGTCCCGATCGTCTACGTCAGCCATTCCGTGGCCGAGGTCGCGCGCCTGGCGACCGACGTCGTCGCGCTGGCCGCGGGCCGGGTCGTCGTCGCCGGATCGGCCGCGCATGTGCTCACCCGGCTCGATCTCATTTCCGACGAGAGCCGCGACGAGGCCGGCGCGCTGGTCGATCTGGTGCTGGTCTCGCACGACGACCGCTTCGCGCTCAGCCTGCTGCGCTCGGCCGCCGGCGAATGGCGGCTGCCCCGCGTCGACGCTCCGGTCGGCGCACGGCTGCGCGCGCGGGTCCGGGCGCGCGACGTGATGCTCGCGACCGAACGGCCGTCCGCGATCAGCGCCCTCAACATCGTCGCCGGATCGGTCCGCGAGGTGACCGCAAGCGACGGGCCGCACGCGGTGGTCGAGCTCGATTGCGCCGGCGACCGGCTCTTCGCGCTCGTCACCCGGCAGTCGGTGGATGCGCTCGGCCTCGCGCCCGGCCGGCAGGTGTTCGCGATCGTGAAAGCCATGACCTTCGATGGCGGGAACAGTCCGAGCTCGACGCCGTTCCGGAACGACTGACCGCGAGATGCGGCAGGGCGGCGGCGCCCGGCCCGGCTCCGTCGGCCTCGTTGGCGCCAGCATCGGGCGGGAGCGGGGCAAGCGGCTGAAAAGGCGTCGTTTTCGGTGGCTGGAATCGGGCTGGAAACCGGCTGGAAACCGGCTTGCCACTTTTCAGGATTTGGGTAAGGTTCCGGCGCGATTCGAGCGCCCGGGCCGTTGGCGTGAGGCCGGAGCCCCGGGCGCTGCGCGCCGGCGGGACGGCGTCCGGCCGTGATTCGGGTCCCGCGCCGGGGCTCCTCGCATAAACCTGAGCAAAATCGTTCACTTTTGGCGCGGACGGTCGCGACGGGCCTTGCATTTCCTGAGCGGATTAATCAGGTTTGGCGCAGGGTAACTTCAGGCGCCGAATCCGCGATGTCTCACCGCCGTTCCGTCCCGATCGTCCCGCCCGGATTCCGGCGATGATCGTCTGTTCCTGCACCGGGGTCACCGACCGCGACATTCACCAGGCCATCGACTGGATGCGCGATTCGGATCCCTACACGCTGATCACCCCCGGCAAGATCTATCGCGCGCTGGGCAAGACCCCGGAATGCGGCAGCTGCGTCCGCCTGTTCGTCGAGAACATGCGCTGCAACGTCCGGCTCGGCGTGCCGGCCGAACTGCGCAACCTGAAGCGCCGCACCCGCATCGCGGCAGTCGAGGAGGGCTGAAGTCGCGCGCCACGCGAAAATGAGATTGCCGAGTCCAGTTTAGAACGATTCCATATTGCCAGCTTCCCCGCCCCTGCCTAGGGTGATCCTCGGCGGGCGTTTGTTGTTGCCGCCCGCACCGGCAAAGGGGACGAAAAATGAAGGGCGACACGGGCGTCATCGACTACCTCAACAGGGCTCTGCGGGCCGAGTTGACGGCGGTCAGCCAGTACTGGCTGCACTATCGGCTGCAGGAGGACTGGGGCCTGCAGCGGCTCGCCAAGAAGTCTCGCGCCGAGAGCATCGAGGAGATGAACCACGCGGACAAGCTGATCGCCCGCATCATCTTCCTCGAGGGTCATCCGAACCTGCAGAGCCTCGATCCGCTGCGCATCGGCGAGACCCCGAAAGAGACGGTCGAATGCGACCTCGCGGCCGAACTGGAGGCGGTGGCGCTCTACAAGGAGGCCCGCGACTATTGCCTGAGCGTCCGCGACTATGTCTCGAAGAACATCTTCGAGGAGCTGCTGACCGACGAGGAAGGCCATGTCGACTTCCTCGAGACCCAGCTCGGCCTGATGGAGCGGATCGGCCAGCCCAACTGGGACCAGCTCAACGCGGAACCGGCCAACGAGGTCGAATGACCGCGCTCACGCGGCGGCGGGGACCGGGATCAGGCCACGCCGCCGCGCCGACTCGATCGCCGTCTCGATGGTCTGCGAATACCGCACCAGCGGCGGTCGCGCGCCCTGCGCGAGGAACGTCCGGCGCAGCTCGGGCGTCGCTCCGGTGATGTAGATCGTCATGCCGCGCCGCTGCGCCTTGTGGCTGAGGCCCTCGATCATCCGCGCCGCCGAGCTGTCGATCAGCGTGACGTCGGCGCAGTCGAGCACCAGCAGCTTGTGGTCGTCGCCCAGCCGCTCCAGCACCGCGGCGACGGCGGAGACCGCGCCAAAGAATATCGCGCCGCGGATGTGGTAGATCATCACCTCCGGGTCGGTGACGACCGCGCTGTCGTACCGCCCCGCCTCGGCCTCGGCGGCGTGCGGCGCGACCTCGACCGCGGTCGACATGCGGTGGATGAACAGCATCGCCCCCAGCCCGAAGCCGACCACGATCGCCTCGGTGAGGTCGCGGAAGATGGTCAGCGCCAGCGTGACGTAGAGCACCGCCGCGTCGCCGCGCGAGGCGCGGGTCAGCGCGGCGATGGCCGGCTTCTCGACCATGTCCCAGGCGACGAGAATCAGCACCGCCGCCAGCGCCGCCAGCGGGATGTAGCCGGCGAGCGGCGCCGCGACGAGCAGGAACAGCAGCAGGAACACCGCGTGCAACATGCCCGCGACCGGCCCGTAGGCCCCGGCGCGCACGTTGGTGGCGGTGCGCGCGATGGTGCCGGTGACGCAGAAGCCGCCGAACAGCGCCGCGCCGATGTTGGCGACGCCCTGGGCGACCAGCTCGGTGTTGCTGTTGTGGCGCTGGCCGCTCATGCCGTCGGCGACGACCGCCGACAGCAGCGACTCGATCGCCCCGAGAAGGGTGAAGGCCACCGCCGCCGGCAGAACGTCGAGGGCCTTCTCCAGGCTGAGCGCCGGCAGCGACGGCAGCGGCGGGTGCGACGGCAGGGCGCCGAACACGCTGGCGATGGTCGCGACCGGCAGCCGCAGCGCGTAGGCGGCCGCGCCCGCCGCGACCACGGCGATCAGCATGCGCGGCCAGTGCGGCCGCCAGCGCCGCAGCGCCAGCATCAGCGCGACGGCGCCCGCCGAGACGGCGCAGGTGGCGGGGTTGATCGTCGGCAGCGCCGCCCAGAGCGCCGGCAGCTTCTCCAGCAGCGCCGCGGGCTCGGGCGCAGCGAAGCTGAGGCCGAGCAGCGGCGCGATCTGGCTCGCGAAGATGATCGCGGCGATCCCGGCGGTGAAGCCGACCGTCACCGGGAAGGGGATGAACTGGATATAGACCCCGAGCCGGAGAAACCCCAGGCCGGCGAGGAGGACGCCCGAGATCATCGTCGCGAGGATCAGCCCGTCGATCCCGTGCGTGTGGATCGTGGTGGCGATCAGCACGATGAAGGCGCCGGCGGGGCCGCCGATCTGGAACCGGCTGCCGCCGAGCAGCGAAACGAGGAAGCCGCCGACGATCGCGGTGGTCAGCCCCATCGCCGGCGTGGCGCCGGCGGCGATCGCGATCGCCATCGACAGCGGCAGCGCGACGATGGCGACCGTGAGCCCGGCGATGGCGTCGGCGCGGAACGCGCGCGGGCCATAGCCCTCGCGCAGGGTCAGGACAAGGTTGGGCACGAAATTGGGCACGATCGGACGCCAGTTGATGCGCACCCGAAATGACGCGCCGAAGGAAGACAGGAAATGTGAGCAAACACATTGCGGATTTCCGCCGCCTCCGCAAGTGTCTCCCGACGCGGATCGCGCCGGCGCGATTGCCGCCCCGCTCGCGAGGCGATAGGCTGCCGCGGGCATGTGGGGAGGGGAGCGCGGGATGACGACGCGAGTCCGCAGGTTCTTCGCAGCGGCGTTGGCGCTGGCCGTCGCGGCGCCCGGCCTCGCGGCCGGCGAGAGCCAGCGCGTGCTGGCGATGGCGACCGGCGACGTGACCGGGTCCTACTTCCCGGCCGGCGTGGCGCTGTGCCGGGTTGTGAACGAAGGCCGCCGCGACCACGGGCTGCGCTGCGCCGCGACGCTGTCGCAGGCTTCGGTCGACAACATCGGCCAGCTGCGCCGCGGCGAGGTCGATCTCGCCATCGTGCAGTCCGACGTGCAGGACGGCGCCTGGCGCGGCCTGGGCGCCTTCGCCGGGGACGGGCCCTTTGCCGAGCTTCGCGCGGTGATGGCGCTGTTCCCCGAGCCGCTGGCGCTGGTGGCGCGCGGCGATTCCGGGATCGCCGGGCTGGGCGACCTGCCGGGCGAGCGGGTCAGCGTCGGCGCGCCGGCGTCCGGTCAGCGGGCGCTGATCGAGGCGTTGATGGCGGAGCTGGGCTGGCGGGACACCGCCTTCGGCGCGATGCTGGAGCTCGAGCCCGCCGCCGCGGTCAACGCGTTGTGCGAGGGCCGGATCGACGCGTTCTTCTTCGCGGTCGGCCAGCCGGCGCTGGCGATCCAGGAAGCGACCTCGAGCTGCGGCGCGACGCTCGCCGATGTCGCCGGCCCCGCGGTCGATGCGCTGGTCGCGGCCAACCCGTTCTACTTCGCGGCCGAGATCCCCGCGGGGCTCTATGCCGGCGTCGACCGACCGACGCCCAGCTTCGCGGTGGGCGCCACGCTGGTCACCCGGGCCGACCTGCCGGAGGCCGAGATCGAGACCGTGACGGCGGCGATCCTGGACAATCTCGCGGCGCTCGCGGGGTTCGACCCGACGCTGGCGGGGCTCGACCCGACCGCCATGGCGCGGCGCGGCCTGACGGCGCCGCTGCATCCGGGCGCTGCGGCGGCGTTTCGCGCGCGCGGTCTGGCGGAGTAGGACGACGCCCGATCCGGGCGGCGCGCGACGGGAAGATGACCATGAACAATGACGACGCCCGCCCTCCCGAAGTCGCAGCCAGCCGCCGGCGGGGCCGGCCGCGCTACGACGCCGGCGACAGCGCCTCGGCCGACAACTTCCGCCGCATCGCCGAGACGATCCACATGCGGCGCAGCGACGCGACGCCGCTGTGGGTGCAGCTGAAGAACCAGATCGAGGAGGCCATCACCACCGGCAAGCTGCCGGAGAACTCGCGGCTGCCGTCGGAGCAGGCGCTGTGCGCGTTCTTCGACCTGTCGCGCCCGGTGATCCGCAGCGCGCTGAGCGCGCTCGCCAGCGAGGGCCGGGTGATCAAGATTCCGCGCACCGGGATGTTCGTGGCGGGGCGCTCGCAGGACGTCGGGCTGATGACCTCGAAGCTCGGCGTGTTCGGCGAGCTGGCCGCGCGCGGGCACAAGGCGTCGGTCAGGACCTTCGCCTTCGGGCTTGCGCCGGCGGACGCGGACGAGCGGCGGGTGTTCGGGCTGCCGGAGGGGTTCGACGTGCTGCGGGTGCTGCGGGTGTATTTCTCCGACGGGCTGCCGCTGACGCATACGCTGATCTCGCTGCCGGCGCACCGGATGCCGGGGATGGAGAAGCTCGACATCGAGAACAAGTCGGTGTTCGAGACCATCCGCAAGCACTACGGGCTGACCGTCGGCCGGGCGGACCGCTGGCTGAAGGCCGGACTGCCGCCGCGGGACGTCGCCGAGCGCATGGGGGTGCCGGTCGGCCAGCCGATGATCCATATCGAGTCGATCGCCTACGACCACGACGGACTGCCGCTGGAGTTCTACCGGGCGTACTACAATTCGGAGGTGGGCAGCATCCATATCGCGACCGACGACTGATCCGCCGTGTATCAACTTGATACACGGATCAAGATGCTGATATTGCACGAAAAATCTTTCCACCCGTCGGGATGGAGACAAACGCCGCGGCTTCGGGCAGGTTGACAGCGGCGCGGCGCTGCTGTAGGTATTCTGGTTACGATCAGAAAAAGACTGAAACCATGGGAAGAAATGTCGCCGCGAGGTCAGGGCCGGACTCCGTCCTCCCCGAAGGTCCCGACGATCCTTCTTCCGGGCGGGGTTAACGGATGGACTACATCGAAAAATTCCGGCTGACCGACCATGTCGCCGCCGTGACCGGCGCCGCCAGCGGGATCGGGCTCGAAGTCTGCCGCGCGCTCGGCTCGGCCGGCGCCCGGGTCGTCCTGATCGACCGGGATCCCGCCGGGCTGGAGCGCGCCGCCGATGAGCTGGGGCAGCGCGGCGTGGCCGCATCGACCCGAACCGTCGACGTGACCGATCCGAAGGCGGTGGCCGCCGCCGCCAACGCCATCGCCGCCGAGTTCGGCCGGATCGACGTGCTGGTGAACAGCGCCGGCATCGCCCGGCTGAACGACGCGCTCGACACGCCCGACGACGAGTGGCGCGAGGTGTTCGACGTCAACGTCAACGGCGTGTTCTGGGCCAGCCGCGCCTTCGGCAGCCACATGGTCGCGCGCGGCGCCGGCAGCATCGTCAATCTCGGCTCGATGTCGGGCACGATCATCAACCGGCCGCAGCGCGCCGCCTCGTACATGGCGAGCAAGGGCGCGGTGCACATGCTGACCAAGGCGCTGGCCGCGGAATGGGCGGACAAGGGCGTGCGGGTCAACGCGCTCGCGCCCGGCTATGTCGCGACCGAGATGACGCTGAAGATGCGCGCGCGGCCGGAGCTGTTCGACGTCTGGATGGACATGACGCCGATGGGGCGCTGCGGCGAGCCCTCGGAGATCGCGGCGGCGGTGCTGTATCTCGCGGCGCCGGCTTCGAGCTATGTGACCGGCGCGATCCTCGCGATCGACGGCGGATATACGGTCTGGTGACGATGCGCGGGGAGATCACGATGCTGGACGAGACCGAACGCGCCGCGCGGCAGTCGATCATCGATCACTGCCTCGAGATGAACCGGCTGGGGATCAACCAGGGCACCTCCGGCAACATCAGCCTGCGCCACGGCGACGGACTGCTGATCACCCCGACCAGCATCCCCTACGAGGATCTGGAGCCCGAGGACATCGTGCGGTTGTCGCTCGACGGCGTGTCCGAGGGCCGGCGGCGGCCGTCGACCGAGTGGCGCTTTCACCGCGACATCATGCGCGCGCGGCCGGACGTCGACGCGATCGTCCATGCGCATCCGACCTACTCGACCGTGCTGGCGATCATGGGGCGCGAGATCCCGCCGATCCACTACATGATCGCGGCCGCCGGCGGCTCGAACATCCGCTGCGCGCCTTATGCGATCTTCGGATCCGAGGATCTGTCGCGCCACGCCGTCAAGGCGCTGGAGGGCCGGCAGGCCTGCCTGCTGGGGCACCACGGCAGCATCGCGGTGGGCAAGTCGCTCGCCAAGGCGATGTGGCTGGCGGTCGAGGTCGAGGCGCTGGCGCGGCAGTATCACGGCTGCCTGGTGCTCGGCGAGCCGCCGCTGCTGAGCGAGGCGCAGATCGACGCGGTGCTCGAAAAGATGCAGAGCTACGGTCGCCAGGGCTGAAGCTGCACGAGATCGCCCGGCGCGCGCCGGGCGACCGGGCCGGGGGGGATCCCGGACCGGCAACCAACCAGAACGGGGAGTTTGAAATGCCTGACATCACCAAGACCCTTCTCGCCAGCGTCGCCGTCACGGCGCTGTTCGCCGGCGCGGTCCTGGCGCAGGACGCGCCCTCGCTCGCGGGCAAGACCATCGGCGTCACCGTCATCGGCACCGACCACGACTGGGATCTGCGCGCCTACCAGGGCCAGCTCGACGAGATCGAGCGGCTGGGCGGCGAGGCGATCGCGCTCGACGCAGGCCGCAACGACCAGACCCAGATCGCGCAGATCCAGACGCTGATCGCGCAGCAGCCCGACGCGATCATCGAGCAGCTCGGCAACCTCGACGTGCTGAACCCCTGGCTGCAGAAGATCGTGGACGCCGGCATCCCGCTGTTCACGGTGGACACCGCGACGCCGCTGTCGCTGAACAACTCGACCTCGAACAACTACTCGATCGGCTCGGAGCTGGCGCTGCAGATGGTCGCCGACATGGGCGGCGAGGGCAAGGTGCTGGTGTTCAACGGCTTCTACAGCGTGCCGGTCTGCAAGATCCGCTACGACACGATGAAATACGTGCTGCAGGCGTTTCCGGGCGTGGAGGTCATCGAGCCCGAGCTGCGCGACGTGATCCCGAACACCATCCAGAGCGCCTATTCCAACGTCACCGACATGCTGACCAAGTATCCCAATGACGGCGACCTCGACGCGGTCTGGGCCTGCTGGGACGTGCCGCTGATCGGCGCCACCCAGGCGATCGAGGCGGCGGGCCGCACCGGCATCCGCACCTATGGCGTCGACGGCAGCCCGGAGTTCGTCGAGATGGTGGCGAACCCGGATTCGCCAGCGGGCGCCGTCGCGGCGCAGCAGCCCTACGAGATCGGCAAATACGCGGTGCAGAACGTCGCGCGCTTCCTCGCCGGCGAGGAGGTGCCGCCCTTCACCTTCGTGCCGCATGTGATGGTCACCAAGGCGAATGCGGCGCAGACCGCCGAGCCGTTCCTGCCGAAAGCCAAGTAGACCGCCGGACCGGCGCAGCGTCGGGGCGGGGGCCCGCGACGGCCCCCGCCCCGGCGAGACCGCCCGACCGCAAGAGGGAACGCGGCCATGGAGCCTGCTCTCGCCATCGACATGACGGGCGTCTCCAAGGCCTTCGGGCCGGTGAAGGCGCTGGTGGACGCCGACCTGAAGGTCGCGCGGGGCACGATCCATGGCCTGGTCGGGGCCAATGGCGCGGGCAAGTCGACCATCATCAAGGTGCTGGCCGGGATTCTCGCGCCCGATGCGGGCAGGATCGAGATCAACGGCCAGCGCGTGGCGAAGCTGACGCCGGCCGCGGTCGAGGCGATGGGCGTGCATTTCATCCATCAGGAACGGCTTCTGGCCCCGACCGCGACCGTCGCCGAGGCGGTGTTCCTGAACTATGAGCCGAAGATCGGCCCGTTCCTGAACACCCGCGCGATGGCGACGCGGTCGGAGGCGCTGATCCGGCAGTATTTCGACGTGGAGATCGCGGCCGGGACGCTGGTGCGCGACCTGACCACGGCGCAGCAGAAGATCGTGCAGATCACCCGCGCGCTGGCGCGGCGGGCCTCGGTGCTGGTGCTCGACGAGCCGACCGCGGCGCTGGTCCGGCGCGAGGTCGACAGCCTGTTCCGGGTGCTGCGCCGGCTGCGCGACGACGGGATCGCCGTGGTGTTCATCTCGCACTACATGCAGGAGATCGCCGATCTGTGCGACGAGGTCACGGTTATGCGCAACGGGACCGACGTCGGCCGGGTGATCCCCGGCGAGACCGGCATCGACGCCATCGTGTCGATGATGATCGCCGGCGACGTCGGCGAGATGTATCCCCGGCGGCGTCACCCGGTCGGCGCGCCGCGGCTGGAGGTGCGCGGGCTGACGCTGGCCGGCGGGTTTCGCGACGTGTCGCTGAGCGTCGGCGCCGGGGAGGTGGTCGGGGTGACCGGGCTGCTCGGGTCGGGCGTCAAGGAGCTGATCGAATGCCTGTTCGGCCTCGACCGGGCCGATGCGGGGACCGTGCTGATCGACGGCGCCGAGATGCGCTTCGGCGATCCGAGCCAGGCGGTGGCGGCCGGCGTCGGCATGGTGCCCGAGGACCGGCGCGCGCATGGCGTGGCGCTGGATCTCTCGGTGCGCGAGAACGTGTCGCTGGCCAGCCTGGAGCGGTATGCGTCGAGGGGCTTCGTCTCGCGCGGGCGCGAGGCCGCGGCGGTGGACGGGCTGATCCGCGAGCTGTCGATCAAGACGCCGCATCGCGACCAGCTGGTGCGCAACCTGTCGGGCGGCAACCAGCAGAAGGTGGCGCTGGCGAAATGGCTGAGCCGGCAGTCGAAGGTCTATGTGCTCGACGAGCCGACGGTGGCGGTGGACGTCGGCGCGAAGGTGGAGATCTACGCGCTGCTGAACCGGCTGGCGGCGGAGGGGGCGGCGATCCTGTTCATGTCCTCGGACCTGCTGGAGCTGGTCGGGTTCTGCGACCGGGTGCTGGTGATCTACCGCGGGGCGCTGGCCGGCGCGTTCGCGGCGGGCGAGGTCGACAGCGACACCCTGCTCGCCATCGCCTCCGGCGCGCGCGCGAAGGCCGGGGAGGCGCTCGCGTGAGCGGGGGACAGGCGGCGGCCGGGGGGGCGGGCGACGCCGTCCGGCCCGCGGCGCTCGGGCGCAAGGCGCTCACCGCGCTGTTGATCCGGGTGGGGGCGCTGGCGATGTTCGCGGCGATCATGGCGTATTTCGCGCTGACCGCGCGCGGGTTCCTGACGCCGTTCAACATCGTCAACGTGATCGAGCAGTCGGCGATCCTCGGCGTGCTCGCCTTCGGGATGGCGGTGGTGATCATCGGCGGCGGCGCCGAGGTGCAGACCGGGGGGATCGACCTGTCGATCGCCGCCAACGCCGGGCTGTGCGCGGCGGTGTTCGCGACGCTGACGACGGCCGGATATCCGCCGGCGATCGCGATCCTCGCGACCTTCGGGACCGGGCTCGCCGTCGGCGCGCTGAACGCGTTTGCGGTGGTGTCGCTCGGCGTCCTGCCGCTGCTGGCGACGCTGGCGGTGATGAACATCGCCGCCGGGGTCGAGCTGACGCTGACCGAGAACACCGTGGTCTCGGCGGCCTCGCCGGTCCTCGCCTTCCTGCAGACCGGGCGGTTCCTCGGGATCTCGGCGCTGGCCTGGGCGCTGATCCTGTTCTCGGCGGTGATGATCGTGGCGATCCACCGGATGCCGGTCGGGCTGAAGCTCTACGCCGTCGGCGGGCACCGCGAGGCGGCGCGGGCGGCGGGGGTGAACGTGGGCCGCTACGTCGCGGGCACCTACCTGTTCTCCGGCTTCTGCGCCGCCTTCGCCAGCATCCTGCTGGTGTCGCGGCTGAGCGCGAGCACGCCGGGGACCGGCGAGCTGCTGCTGTCGGTGCTGGCGGCGGCGCTGCTCGGGACGGTGTTCTCGCGGCGGTTCGTGCCGACGATGGGCGGCACGCTCCTGAGCGCGCTGTTCATCGGCTTCCTCGCCAACGGCTTCCAGCTGCTGAGCGTGTCGAGCTACTGGGTGGCCGGCGTGCAGGGCGCGCTGATCCTGCTGGTGGTCGCCGTCACCTCCTTCGCCCGTCCGCAGGAGCACTGAGCCATGGCCGGTTCGTCCAACCCCTCGCGCGGCGTCGACTTCGGACAGCTCTCGACCGTGGCGGTCATCGGGGCCTTCGCCCTGCTGGTGGTGGTCTTCTCGGTGATGGCGCCGAGCTTCCTGACCACGGGCAACCTCTACAACCTGCTGGTCAACAACATCGTGCTGCTGGCGATCGTGGCGCTCGGGATGACGCTGGTGATCGCCTCGGGCGGGATCGACCTGTCGGTCGGGGTCTCGGTGGACATGGCGAGCATGGTGTTCGTGATGGCGCTGGCCGCCGGTTACGCCGCGCCGTTCGGCATCGCCGCCGGACTCGGCGCGGCGCTGCTGGTCGGGGTGCTGAACGCGATCCTGATCACCCGGCTGCGGATCAGCCCGTTCCTCGCGACGCTCGGCGTGCTGTTCATCGGCCAGTCGGTGCAGCGGCTGTCGACCAACGGCGGCCAGCCGATCTATCTCGTCACCGCCGAATACGCGCCGACGTTCAACGCCATCGCGCGGTCGACCCTGCTCGGCGTGCCGGCGCCGGTCTGGGTGCTGATCCTCTGCATCGTCGCGGTCTATCTGGTGCTGCACCGGATGGTGTTCGGCCGGCAGGTCGCGGCGATCGGCGCGCAGCCGGGCGTCGCCTGGTATTCCGGCGTGCGGGTGCCGTTCCAGCTCAGCAAGGTCTACATCGGCGCCGCGGTGCTGTGCGGCGTCGCCGGCATCCTGCTGTCGGCGACGGTGAGATCCTATGTGCCGATGTCGGGCAACGCCTTCCTGCTCGACGCGATCGGCGCGACCTTCATCGGCGCCACCATCAGCCGCGAGCGCCGGCCGAGCGTGATCGGGACGCTGCTCGGCGTCGCGCTGCTGGCGGTGGTCAAGAACGGCCTGCTGCTGATCGGCTGGAACTTCTACTGGCAGCAGG
>CAYTMB010000044.1:0-12532 GCA_964438465.1 uncultured Rhodovulum sp.
TGCGGCAGGAACATCTTGCCGGAGCCGAAGAGGTCGCCGACGACGTTCATCCCGGCCATCAGCGGCCCCTCGATGACGTGGAGCGGCCGCTCGGCGGCGAGACGGGCCTCCTCGGTGTCGGCGACGACGAACTCGGTGATGCCGTTGACCAGCGCGTGCTCGAGGCGCTTGCCGACCGGCCACTCGCGCCAGGCGAGGTCGCGCTCGCGCGCCTCGCGGCCGCCCGCGCCCTTGTAGCGCTCGGCGAGGTCGAGCAGCCGCTCGGTGGCGTCCGCCCGGCGGTTGAGCACGACGTCCTCGCAGGCCTCGCGCAGCTCGGGGTCGATCGAGTCGTAGACGGCGAGCTGGCCGGCGTTGACGATGCCCATGTCCATGCCGGCGTGGATGGCGTGGTAGAGGAAGACCGCGTGCATCGCCTCGCGCACCGGCTCGTTGCCGCGGAACGAGAAGCTGAGGTTGGAGACGCCGCCGGAGATATGCACGTGCGGCAGGGTCTCGACGATCCGCCGGGTGGCGCCGATGAAGTCGACGCCGTAGTTCGAATGCTCCTCGATGCCGGTGGCGATGGCGAAGATGTTCGGGTCGAAGACGATGTCCTCGGGCGGGAAGCCGACCTCCTCGGTGAGGAGCTTGTAGGCGCGGGTGCAAATCTCGACCTTGCGGTCCTCGGTGTCGGCCTGGCCCTCTTCGTCGAAGGCCATCACCACCACCGCGGCGCCGTAGGCGCGGCAAAGGCGCGCGTGGTGCAGGAAGGCCTCCTCGCCCTCCTTCATGCTGATCGAGTTGACGATGGGCTTGCCCTGCACGCATTGCAGGCCGGCCTCGATCACCTCCCATTTCGAGCTGTCGATCATCACCGGCACGCGGGCGATATCGGGCTCGGCGGCGATCAGGTTGAGGAACTCGACCATCGCCTGCCGGCTGTCGATCAGGCCCTCGTCCATGTTCACGTCGATGATCTGCGCGCCGTTCTCCACCTGGTCGCGGGCGACGTCGAGCGCCGCGGCGTAGTCCCGGTTGGTGACCAGCTTGCGAAACCGCGCGGAGCCGGTGACGTTCGTGCGCTCGCCGACGTTGACGAACGGGATGTCCCTGGTGAGCGTGAAGGGTTCGAGCCCCGACAGGCGCATCAGCGGGACGTGCTCGGGGATCTCCCGGGGCGGGTGCTTCGCGACCGCTTCGGCGATGGCGCGGATGTGCTCGGGCGTCGAGCCGCAGCAGCCGCCGACGATGTTCACGAGGCCCTCGCGGGCGAATTCCTCGATCTGGGCGGCCATGAACTCCGGGGATTCGTCGTACTGGCCGAATTCGTTGGGAAGGCCGGCGTTGGGATAGGCGCAGATCAGCGTGTCCGCGACGGCGGACAGTTCGGCCAGATGCGCGCGCATCTCCGCCGCTCCGAGCGCGCAGTTGAGGCCGATGGTCAGGGGATCGGCGTGGCGCACGGAATGCCAGAAGGCGGTCGGGGTCTGACCTGACAGCGTGCGGCCCGAGCGATCGGTGATGGTGCCGGAGATCATCACCGGCAGGCGCAGACCCTTGGCGCGGAAAACCTCCTCGCAGGCGAAGATCGCCGCCTTGGCGTTGAGCGTGTCGAAGATCGTCTCGATCAGGATCAGATCCGCGCCGCCGTCGATCAGCCCGGTCACCTGCTCGGCGTAGGCGATGCGCAGCTGGTCGAACGTCACCGCGCGAAAGCCGGGATTGTTGACGTCCGGCGACATCGACGCGGTGCGGTTGGTCGGCCCCAGCGCGCCGGCGACGAAGCGTTCGCGTCCATCCTCGGCGGTCGCGCGGTCGAGCGCGCGGCGCGCCAGACGGGCGCCCTGGACGTTCAGGTCGTAGACCGCGTGCTCCATCCCGTAGTCGGCCTGGGCGATCGACGTCGAGGAGAAGGTGTTGGTCTCGACGATGTCGGCCCCCGCCTTGGCGTAGCGGTAGTGAATCTCCTCGATCGCATGCGGCTGGGTGAGGATCAGCAGGTCGTTGTTGCCCTGCTGCGGACGGCCCTCGACATTTTCCGGACGGATGACCGCGTGGCAGCCGCATCCGGGACCATGCCCGAGAAAGGCGTCCTCGCCGAAGCCGAGCGCCTGGATCTGCGTCCCCATCGCCCCGTCGAGCAGCAGGATGCGCTCGCGCGCCGCCTGTTTCAGGCGTTCGAAGACGGCGGTGGGCTGCGGCTGGGTGGCGATGGTCACGATCGGTCTCGTCGGCGGCTTGGGCGTCAGGCCTGATGACTATCAAGTTTCGGGCCTGTGAATAAGGCCGAAAATTTCCGAAGGCCGGGCCGACGGCTCGATTGCGGATTTCCCCCGCCGAACCGGGCGTTCGATCAGGTCCCGGCGCGCGCCTCGAGCGCGGGGTAGCGCAGTGCGAGCGTGACGCCGCGCGCGATGTTGAGCGCCATCAGCGCCGCCCACAGCCCGGCGTTGCCGAAGGCCGGCAGCAGCAGCGCCAGCGCCGCGGCATAGATCGCGACCGAGATCAGCGCCGCGTTGCGCATCTCGCGGGTCTGGGTCGCGCCGATGAAGATGCCGTCGAACATCCAGGCCGCGATGCCGATCAGCGGCGCCGCGACCAGCCAGGGCAGATAGGCGCGCGCCTCGGCGCGGACCTCCGGCGAGGTCGTCATCACGTCGATCAGACCCGGGCCGAACAGCAGGAAGGCGAGCGCCAGCGCCAGCGCGAAACCCGCGCCCCATTGCGAGCTGACGATGGCGGCGCGGCGCAGGTCGACGCGCGATCGCCGGCCGAAGGTCTGGCCCACCAGCGCCTCGGCGGCGAAGGCGAAGCCGTCGAGCGCATAGGCGGTGATCTCAAGGAACTGGAGCAGGACCTGGTTCGCCGCCAGCGTGACGTCGCCAAGGCCGGCGCCGAAGAACAGGAAGGAGGTGAAGCTCGCCTGAAGCACGACCGAGCGCACCATGATGTCGCCGTTGACCTGCGCCATGCGCCGCAGTTTCGCCGGGTCGAACACCCGCGCCCAGTCGCGCCACCGGTCGCCGGCGAAGGCCGCGCGGCAGAGCCAGAGCCCGAGCGCCAGCCCGGTCCATTCGGCGATCAGCGTGCCGAAGGCGACGCCGGGGATGCCCCAGCCGAGGCCGAGCACGAACCAGACCGAGAGCACGACGTTGACGCCGTTGGTGACGAGCTGCAGGACCAGCACGTCGCGGGTGCGCTCCATGCCGATCAGCCAGCCGGTCACCGCATAGCCCGCGATCGCCGCGGGCGCCCCCCAGATGCGGATGCCGAGGTAGATCCGCGCGAGCCGCTCGACCTCGTCGGAGGCGGGCGCGAGCCAGAAGGCCGCGTGGAACAGCGCCGCCTGGCCGGCGATCATCAGGGCGCCGGCCGCCGCGCCGATCATCAGCGCACGGATCAGCAGCGCGCCGGTCTCGGGAACGTCGCCGGCGCCGCGGGCCTGCGCCACCATTCCGGTGGTGCCCATGCGCAGGAAGCCGAAAATCCAGTAGACGCTGACGAGGACGATCGCGCCGATGCCGACGGCGCCGATGGGCGCCGCCTGGCCAAGCTGGCCGATGACGGCGGTGTCGACGGCGCCGAGGATCGGGATGGTCGCGTTCGAGACGACGATCGGCAGCGCGATCCTCAGAACCCGGCGGTTGGTGACGTCGGAGGGAAGCATCCGGGCGGGGCCTTGCGGGACGGCGCGGGGCTGCGCCAACGGAGGTTCTGGGAGGCCGGGCGCGCCGCCGTGGCTGGGCGGCGAGCATAGCAGCCGGCGCAGGGGTGTGAAGGGCCGACTTCGGCGCGGTCGCGAGCCGGCGCCATTCCCGGCGACGACGGCAAGGCCGCGGCCCCCGCGCCGCCGCCTGATGCGGGATCCGGACGAACGGCTTGCGCTTCACGCAATTTGCGAAGGTTTCGATAGTCTTGACGCCTCGGGATTCTTTCAGAAGAATCAATCGCTTGATTGGCGTCGCACGCGTGCGACAGCGCGCGACTCGCCCCGGGCGGCCCGAGTCGATCGGGCGGGTTCCGCCTGCCGCGCCCCGCCTATCCGCCCCCGTTCGCCATCAGGAAATGCCCGGTCGCCTGGGCGAACAGCCGCGCGCGGTTGTCCTGCCAGGCCTCGACATGCACGGATGCGTAGCGCCGGCCCATGCGGTTCACCCGGGCGCGGGCGTAGGCGTCGCGCGGCAGGCCGCTGCGCAGGTAGTCGACGGTGAAGTCGATGGTCTTCGGCAGCGGCGGAAAATTCCCCGCCTCGATCGCCTCGGCGGCGGGGCCGCCGCCCTCCATGCGCTCCCAGACCTGCGCCCAGGCCAGCTCCATGATCGCGGCGATCTCGAGAAAGGCGCCGATGGCCCCGCCGTGCAGCGCCGGCAGGAACGGGTTTCCCAGCAAGGCCTCGTCGTAGCGCATCACCGCGGTCAGCTCGTCGCCGCGGCGCTCGAAGCTCACTCCGAGGAACTGCGCGTAGGGAATGCCGCCGGCCATCCGCGTCAGCGCCGCGTCGCGGCGCTGCTTGACGACCTGCACCGGCTCGGGCGGCTTGCGCGGCGTCACGCCGCGCCCTCCACGGTGAAGGCGCCGGCGGCGGTGGCGACCGGCTCCTCGACCGAACGGGTCCAGGCCGCGGCGCGCACGAAGGCGACCGTGCGGGTGACGCGGAAACATTCGGCGCGGGCGAACAGCCGCCGGTGCGGCTCGGCCGCGCGCAGGTAGTCGATGCGCAGGTCGATGGTCGCGGTGCCGGCGGGCGCGGTCGGGTGCAGCATCACCGAAGCGCCCGAACAGGTGTCGAGCAGCGCCGTCACCACCCCGCCGTGCAGCACGCCGGTCGCGGGGTCGCCGACGAAGCGGGGATCGTAGTCGAGCGCCATCAGCGCCCAGGCCTCGCCGATCTCGAGGATGTCCATGCCGAGCGCGCGGCAGTGCGGCAGCGCCTGGATGAACTGGCGGGCGGCTCGGGCCTTCTGGGCGATGAGGTCTTCGGGCGCCATCGGCTCCTCGTCGGGACGGACGGCCGGAGATGGCCACAAACCGACGGGCGATACAAATCGAAAGCGCCGCCGGCGGCGGCGCGATGACGTCGCGTCATGTTGACGCGAACGTCAACAATCGTCTTGCGCCGACTCGCGGCCGTGGGCAAGGTGCCGGCGAACACGAACCGCCGGAGGAGACCGACCGTGACCGACGCGCTGATGTCCATCGGCGAGATGTGCGCCGAGTTCGAGGTGACCCCGCGCACGCTGCGCTTCTACGAGGCCAAGGAGCTGCTGTTCCCGATCCGCGAGGGGCAGAAGCGGCTGTTCACCAAACGCTGCCGGGGGCGGCTGAAGCTGATCCTGCAGGGCAAGCGCTTCGGCTTCTCGCTCGAGGACATCCGCCAGTTGCTCAACCTCTACGACGTGGGCGACGCGCAGGTCACCCAGCTCGCCCGCACCGTCGAGATCGCCCGCGCGCGGCTGGCCGCGATGGAGGCGCAGCGCGACGAGCTGACGGTGGCCATCGGCGATCTCAAGCAGCAGCTGGCCTGGAGCGAGCAGACGCTCGCCCAGCGCGGGCGCCCCCGCGCCGCCGAATAACCGAAACACCCAGGAAGACCACCGCCATGGCCACTTATTCGCCGCCGCTGCGCGACCTCGACTTTGTGCTGCACGACGTGCTGCGCGTGCAGGAGATGCCGATCCCCGGCTACGACGAGCTTGACCGCGACACCACCGCCGCCGTGCTGGAGGAGGCGGGCAAGATCGCCCGCGACGTGCTGGCGCCCTTGAACGCCGTCGGCGACCGGATCGGCTGCGTGCTGGAGAACGGCGTGGTGCGCGCGCCCGAGGGGTTCAAGGCGGCCTACGACACGGTGGCGGACGGCGGCTGGATCGGGCTCGACCTCGACCCGGAGTTCGGCGGCCAGGGCATGCCGCACATGCTCAACACCGCCGTCGGCTCGATGCACGCCGCGGCGAACATGGCGCTGAACATGTACTGGGGCCTCAGCCACGGCGCCTACAACGCCATCGTCCAGCACGGCGGCGCCGAGCAGAAGGCGACCTGGCTGCCGAAGATCGTCTCCGGCGAATGGTCGGGCACGATGAACCTGACCGAGCCGCATTGCGGCACCGACCTCGGCCTCTTGCGCACGAGGGCGGAGCCGCAGGCGGACGGCGGCTACAGGATCACCGGGCAGAAGATCTTCATCTCGGCCGGCGAGCACGACATGACCGCGAACATCGTGCATCTGGTGCTGGCGCGCATCCCGGGCGCGCCGGAGGGGGTGAAGGGCATCAGCCTGTTCATCGTGCCGAAGTTCCTGGTGAAGGACGACGGCTCGCTCGGCGCCCGCAACGCGCTCTCCTGCGGCAAGGTCGAGGAGAAGATGGGCATCCACGGCAACTCGACCTGCGTGATGAACTACGACGGCGCCACCGGCTGGCTGGTCGGCGAGCCGCACAAGGGGCTGCGGGCGATGTTCACCATGATGAACGAGGCGCGGCTGGCGGTGGGGGTGCAGGGGCTGGCGCAGGCGGACGCCGCCTATCAGATGGCGGCGGCCTATGCGCGCGAGCGGCTGCAGGGGCGGGCGGTCGGCGCGCCGGAGAATCCGGGCGGCCCGGCCGATCCGCTGATCGTGCATCCCGACGTGCGCCGGGCGCTGATGGACCAGAAGGCCTTCGTCGAGGGCGGGCGGGCCTTCGTGCTCTGGGCCTGCAGCTTCATCGACGCCTACCAGCGCGGCGGCGACAAGGATGCGGACGGGCTGATCTCGCTGCTGACGCCAGTGGTGAAGGGATTCCTGACCGACAAGGGCTTCGAGAGCGCGGTGCAGGCGCAGCAGGTGTTCGGCGGGCACGGCTACATCGAGGAGACCGGCGTCGGGCAGTTCGTGCGCGATGCGCGGATCGCGATGATCTACGAGGGCGCGAACGGGGTGCAGGCGCTGGATCTGGTGGGGCGCAAGCTCGGCGCGGACGGCGGCCGGCATGTGATGGCGTTCTTCGAGATGGTGAAGGGCTTCATCAAGGAGAACGAGGGCGACGCGGCGCTGAAGGCCGGGTTCCTCGATCCGCTGAAGGCGGCCTCGAAGGACCTGCAGGCGGCGGCGATGTTCTTCGTGCAGCAGGGGATGAAGAACCCCAACGCGGCGCTGGCGGGCTCGACCGACTTCCTGCACCTGTTCGGGCATGTCTGCCTCGGCTACATGTGGGCGCGGATGGCCAAGGCGGCGCTGGCGGGGTCGGACGATTTCCACCGGGCCAAGGTCGCGACGGGGCGCTACTACATGGCCCGGCTGCTGCCGGCGACGGCGCTGCATCTCGCGCGGATCCAGTCGGGGGCCGAGCCGGTGATGGCGCTGCCGGCGGAGGCGTTCTGAGGGGCGTATCAAGTTGATACAGAGATCAACCTGTTGATTACAAACCGAAATCAAATAACGCTCCCGTCGCAGGATCTGCCAGCGGGGACGGATCGGAGGATGAACGTGGCCGAATACCAGCTCTATTGCTTCGCCCAGTCGGGCAACGCCTACAAGGCGGCGCTGACGCTGGCGCTGGCCGGCGCCGACTGGGAGCCGGTCTGGGTCGACTTCTTCAACGGCGCCACCCGGACGCCGGAGTATCGCGCGATCAACGTCATGGGCGAGGCGCCGGTGCTGGTCCACGGCGAGTTGACGCTCAGCCAGTCCGGGGTGATCCTCGACTATCTCGCGCAGCGTTACCGCGAGTTCGCGCCGGGTTCGGAGAGCGAGCGGCGCGAGATGCTGCGCTGGACGCTGTGGGACAACCACAAGCTCACCTCCTACATCGCGACGCTGCGGTTCATGAAGTTCCTGCTGCCCGAGGCGAAGCGCGACCCGGCGGTGATCGCCTTCCTCGACGGCCGCGCCCGCGCCGCGCTGAAGGTGCTCGACGCGCATCTCGCGGACCGCGAGTGGATCGCCGCCGACAAGCCGACGACCGCCGATCTCTCCTGCATCGGCTATCTCTACTTCACCGACGAGTTCGGCGTCGACATCGCCGATTACCCCAACATCGGCCGCTGGCGCGACGCCATCGCCGCCCTGCCCGGCTGGAAGCATCCCTACGAGCTGATGCCGGGCCACCCCCTGCCCGCCCCCGCCTGACCGGAGACCGCCATGACCGAGGCCTATATCTACGACGCGATCCGCACGCCGCGCGGCAAGGGCCGCGCGGACGGCTCGCTGCACGAGGTGACGGCCGTGCGGCTGTCGGCGGTGACGCTGAACGCGCTGAAGGCGCGCAGCGGCCTGCCGGAGGACGCCGTCGAGGACGTGATCTGGGGCAACGCCACCCAGGTCGCCGAGCAGGGCGGCTGCCTCGCGCGCTCGGCGGTGCTGCTGTCGGATCTCGGCGAGGCGATCCCCGGCCTGTCGATCAACCGCTTCTGCGCCAGCGGGCTCGAGGCGGTGAACCTCGCGGCGAACCAGATCCGCGCCGGCGCCGGGGCGGGCTACGTCGCCGGCGGCGTCGAGATGATGAGCCGGGTGGCGATGGGCTCGGACGGCGCCGCGATCGCGGTCGATCCGGCGCTCACCTTCAAGACCTATTTCGTGCCGCAGGGCATTTCGGCGGACATCATCGCCACCGAATACGGCTTCTCCCGCGACGACTGCGACGCGCTGGCGGTCGAGAGCCAGCGCCGCGCCGCCCGGGCCTGGGAGGAGCGGCGCTTCGACGGCTCGGTGGTGCCGGTGGCGGACGTCAACGGCCTGCCGATCCTCGAGCGCGACGAATATCTGCGCCCGGCGACGGACATGCAGAGCCTCGGCGCGCTGAAGCCGGCGTTCAAGGACATGGGCGAGGTCATGCCCGGCTTCGACGCCGTGGCGATGCTGAAATACCCGCATCTCGAGCGGATCGAGCATGTCCACCACGCCGGCAACTCCAGCGGCATCGTCGACGGCGCCGCGGCGATCCTGATCGGCTCGAAGGAATTCGGCGCGGCGCATGGGCTGAAGCCGCGCGCGCGGATCCGCGCCACGGCGAAGATCGGCACCGATCCGACGATCATGCTGACCGGGCCGGTGCCGGTCACCGAGAAGATCCTGCGCGAGGCCGGGATGGTCATCGGCGACATCGACCTGTTCGAGGTCAACGAGGCCTTCGCCGCGGTGGTGCTGCGCTTCATGCAGGCCTTCGACGTCGATCCCGGCCTGGTCAACGTCAACGGCGGCGCCATCGCGCTGGGCCATCCGCTCGGCGCCACCGGGGCGATGATCCTCGGCACCGCGCTCGACGAGCTGGAGCGCAGCGGCCAGGGCGTGGCGCTCGCAACGCTCTGCGTGGCGAGCGGCATGGGCGCAGCGACGATCATCGAGCGGGTGTGAGCATGGACGTCACCGACCGGGAGAAGGCGGCGGCGCCACGGGCGCGCAGCGACGCGACGGCCATCAAGGAGACCTGAGCAATGGCGATCTTCACTTCCGTCACGGACGCCGACGGCGTCGCGACGATCACCTGGGACCTGCCGGGCAAGTCGATGAACGTGCTGAACGAGGACGGCATCGCCGAGCTCGACGCCGCGGTCGACGCAGGCTTGGCCGATCCGGCGGTGAAGGGGATCGTGATCACCTCGGGCAAGGCGGATTTCGCCGGGGGCATGGATCTCAACGTCATCGCCCGGATGAAGGAAGCCGCCGGCGAGAACCCGGCGCGTGGCCTGTTCGACGGGCTGATGGCGCTGCACGGGCTCCTGCGCAAGATCGAGCGGGCGGGGATGGACCCCAAGTCGCTGAAGGGCGGCAAGCCGGTGGCCTGGGCCTCGCCGGGCCTGTCGGCGGGCATCGGCACCGAGATCGGGCTCGCCTGCCACCACCGGTTCATGGCGGACACGCCGAAGGGCCGGGTCGGGCTGCCGGAGATCCTGGTCGGCATCTTCCCCGGATCGGGCGGGACGACGCGGCTGGTGCGGATGATGGGGGTGATGGCGGCGGCGCCCCTGCTGCTCGAGGGCAAGATGCTGGCGGCGAAGGCGGCCAAGGCGGCCGGGCTGATCGACGAGGTGGTCGCCCCGGACGAGCTGCTGGCGGCGGCGAAGGCCTGGGTGCTGGCGGCGAAGCCCGAGGACATCGTCAAGCCCTGGGACGCCAAGGGCTACAAGCTGCCCGGCGGCGCGCCGTATCACCCGGCGGGGTTCATGACCTTCGTCGGCGCCAGCGCGATGGTGCATGGCAAGACGCAGGGCGTCTATCCGGCGGCGAAGGCGATGCTGTCGGCGATCTACGAGGGCGCGCTGGTCCCGTTCGACACGGCGCTGCGGATCGAGGCGCGCTGGTTCACCCAGGTGCTGCTGAACCCGTCGTCGAGCGCGATGATCCGCTCGCTGTTCATCAACAAGCAGGCGCTGGAGAAGGGCGCGAACCGCCCCGGCGTTCCGGATCAGAATGTGCGGAAGCTCGGGGTGATCGGGGCCGGGATGATGGGCGCCGGCATCGCCTATGTCGCGGCGCAGGCCGGGATCGAGGTCGTGCTGATCGACCGCGACCAGGAGGCCGCGGACAAGGGCAAGGCCCATGCCGAGGGCATCCTCGCCGAAGGAGTGAAGCGCAAGCGCGGGACCGAGGCGGGCATGGCCGAAGTGCTGGGCCGGATCGCCGCGACCCCCGATTTCGCGGCGCTGGCGGGCTGCGACCTGGTGGTGGAGGCGGTGTTCGAGGACCCCGCCGTCAAGGCCGAGACCACCCGGCGGGCCGAGCAGCACCTCGCGCCGGACGTGATCTTCGCCACCAACACCTCGACGCTGCCGATCGGCGAGCTGGCCCGCGCCAGCCGCGATCCGGCGAACTTCATCGGCATCCATTTCTTCTCGCCGGTGCACAAGATGAACCTCGTGGAGATCATCCGCGGGCGCGAGACCGGCGACCGGGCGGTGGCCAAGGCGCTCGACTTCGTGCGCCAGATCCGCAAGACCCCGATCGTCGTCAACGACGCGCGGTTCTTCTACGCCAACCGCTGCATCATCCCCTACATCAACGAAGGCGTGCGCATGGTGGCCGAGGGGATCGAGCCGGCGCTGATCGAGAACGCGGCCAAGCAGCTCGGCATGCCGCTGGGGCCGCTGCAGCTGGTGGACGAGACCTCGGTCGATCTCGCGGTCAAGATCGCGCGGGCGACCAAGGCGGCGATGGGCGACGCCTATGCGCCGAGCCCGGCCGACGACGTGGTGTTCCTGCTCGCGGGCAAGGGGCGGATGGGGCGCAAGGCCAACGCCGGCTTCTACGCCTACGACGAGAAGGGCAAGCGCACCGGGCTCTGGCCGGAGCTGCGCGACCACTGGCCGCCGCAGACCGAGCAGCCGGGCCTGACCGAGGTGCAGCGCCGGCTGGCGATGATCCAGACGCTGGAGGCGGTGCGCGCGCTGGAGGAGGGCGTGCTGACCGACATCCGCGAGGGCGACGTCGGCGCCATCCTCGGCTGGGGCTTCATGCCCTGGTCGGGCGGGCCGTTCTCCTGGCTCGACATCCTCGGCGCCGGCCGGGCTGTCGAGATCTGCGACGCGCTCGAGGCCGAGCACGGCGCCCGCTTCGCGCCGCCCGCCCTGCTGCGCGACATGGCGGCGAAGGGCGAGAGCTTCTACGGCCGCGCGACGGCGGCCGACGCCGCCTGACCGGCCCGGGACACAGGGACGTGATCCGGCGGCCTTGACGCGCCGCCGCCGCCGCGACACCCTCGCGACGCGAGCAGAACATGAACACTGGAGGACAGGCCCATGACGACGAAGGACAAACCCTTCGGCCGCCGCGCCTTCGCGCGGGGCGCGCTGGCCGGCGCGGCCGGGCTGATGCTGGCGGGACCGGCGCTGGCGCAGGCCGAGCCCGGCCTGAAGCGGCGGGTGTCGGGCCTCGCCAATCGCGACTGGCGGGATCACTTCGACACGCTCGAGGCCGACGCGATCCTCTGCGACATCAACGACCGGGTGCTGCACTACTGGGGCGCGGACGGCTTCTACCGGATCTATCCGACCTCGGCGCCGCTGAACGAGGACATGACCCGGCGCGGCCGCACCGAGATCACCTTCAAGCGCCCGGCCCCCGAATGGCGCCCGACCCCGAGCATGATCGCGCGCAACCCCGACCTGCCGCGCTACGTCGCCGCCGGACCGGACAATCCGCTGGGCGTGCGGGCGATGAACCTCGGCTGGCAGTACTACCTGATCCACGGCACCAACGACATCCGCAAGATCGGCCGGCAGTCGTCGTCGGGCTGCATCGGCATGTTCAACGAGCATGTGATCGAGGTCTTCGATCGCGCCCGGGTCGGAACCCGGGTGATGGTGGTCTGAGCGCCCGGTGGGCGCGTCCGGTGACGCCGCTTCCGGTGCTCGCCTTGCGTCAACAGCCCGTGAAGAAATGGCAAGCCGGTTTCCAGCCGCTTTCCAGCCAGGTTTTTTCGGGCCGTTTCAACGGGCTGCCCGCCGCTCGGGACCCGCGGGCCGATCGACGGGAAATCGCGTCAGTCCGCCGCGCCGAGCCGGCGCGCGACCGGCGCGGCGCCGCCGCCCGCGATGATCGCGCCCGCGGCGACGATCATCGCGATCCCGAGAAAGT